>CALFMX010000121.1 GCA_937902565.1 uncultured Spirochaetales bacterium | reverse complement strand
GAGACAGCACGTTGGGCATACTTGAAGAGGATCTCCCCCTCTGCGGTCAGCTTGAGGTTCTTTCCTGATCGGATGAAAATCTTGACCCCATACTCCTTCTCCAACAGCCGGATCTGATGGCTTACCGCAGGTTGGGTGATGCAGAGCAGGTCGGCGGTCTTGGTGAATGATTCGGTCTCCACCAGTGAAAGAAATGTTTTGATTTTCAAGTCCAGCATGTAATCCCCTCTTGTAAATACCGGAGCAATCAAAATTATTTATAGGCCCATAAATATTTATAATTTGCTAAACATAGGTGTACTGTGTATTATCATTGTAATAAACGTCCACATAGTGTATCTCAATAGCGCACAACAATCCATAAGGGGGACTGCTGATGGAATTTCTTAGCCAGTTAATATCAATCCATGGTAACACAAAATCTATCCTCCTTCTCACGTTGATCCTCAGTGCTGGGTTTATCATGACGCGGGTGACGAAGTTGGCCAAGATGCCCCATGTGACCGGCTACCTCCTTGCCGGTATTCTCATCGGCCCGAGCCTTTTTGGATGGATTGACCCCTCCACGCTTCAGAGCCTTGATTTCATGACCGATATAGCCTTGGCCATCATCGCCTTCTCGGTAGGGAAGTACTTCAAGCTCAGCGAACTGAAGTCCAACGGAATGAAGTCCGTCTCCTTGACCCTCTTCGAATCATTGGGTGCCTTGATCGCGGTCGCGCTGTTGCTGCGTATCGTCTTCTCCCTCCCCTGGGCATTCTGCGTGCTCGTGGGGGTCATCGGTGCATCCACCTCATCGGCGAGTACCCTGATGACGATCCGCCAGTACAACGCCAAGGGCTCCTTCGTGGACATGATTCTTCAGGTCACCGCACTGAACAACGCCTTCGCCCTGATCTCCTTCAACGTCTGTGCCGCTTTCATCTCGGCAATCGATACCGGGCATTTGAGTCCCTTCTTGCTCATCCTTCCCCTGCTGAGCAACTTCATCGCCATCGCCCTGGGCTTCGCTGTCGCCTTCCTCCTCAAGTACCTCATCGCCAAGCGAAACAGCGATGACCACCGCCTCGTCGTCCTGATGATCGCCATCTGCGGCCTCGCCGGTGCGTGCTCGGCGCTCAGCGTCTCCCCGCTGCTCGCCTGTATGGTCCTCGGTGGTACGTACCGCAACATCAGTGATGACGAGCAGCTCTTCCGCCTGCTCAACTTCTTCTCGCCGCCGGTCCTGTTGATCTTCTTTGTCATCAGCGGGATGAAACTGGACCTGCAGATGCTCAGGGTGACCGGCATCATGGGCATCAGCTACTTCGTCATCCGGTTGGTCGGCAAGAACCTCGGCGTTTTTGCCGGAGCCACGCTATTGAAGCTTGACCCCCAGATCCGTAAATACCTGGGTATGGCGCTGACCCCGCAAGCTGGTGTGTCCATCGGCCTTGCTGCCCTTGGCCAGCGGGTCCTGCCCCCAGACTCCGCCCTGCTGCTCAACTCCATCATCCTCCCCAGTGCAGTGCTCTACGAGATGATTGGCCCGGCCTTGGCCAAGGTGGCCCTGTTCAAGAGCGGGGCGATTACCAAGGGGGAGGGTACCAAAACCTCCTCCCATTGAATCAGTAGGACAGGTATGAGCACCCCGTAGGCCGGTTCGTAGCTGGCCTGTGGCTGTTTTGTACCCTGTTGTGCAAAGTCTGGACAACGAGAAGAGAGAAGGGTAGCGTCAAAGGCATTATTTTAGCTATATTTGTTGACAGCAAAATCTCACTGGTCTATCATACTAATGATATTAAATATCATTTAGGAAAGCTAATGCGAGAAAAACGACAAACAATACAGAAGGGATTGGTATGGGATGCGGTCAGCACTGCTACCAATCATCCGAATGCGGAGCAGATCTATGAGAGCATCGCGCTCTTGCACCCCTCGATCAGCCGGGCGACGGTCTACCGCAACCTCAACATGCTTGTTGATGAGGGGAAGGTGAGGCGGATAAAGGTGCTCGGCGGACCCGACCACTTCGATCACTGGCTGGAGAAGCACTACCATATCCAGTGCATGGAGTGTGGTAGCGTAGGGGACGTGAGGCTGGGTGATGGTTTCACCGTTCCCGAGCGCGAGGTGGATGCCCATGGGTATGAGCTGGTCTCCTACGAGATTGTCTTCAACGGGATTTGTCCCGATTGTCAAATTAAACGCGCTGCCCAGGAGCAGTGAAGGAGTAGAGAATGGAATTGAAAGGATCAAAGACGGAAGCTAATCTGAATGCGGCATTCGCCGGAGAGTCGATGGCTCGGAACAAGTACACCTACTATGCCTCAAAGGCTCGTAAAGAAGGGTATGTCCAGATTGCCAAACTCTTTGAGGAGACTGCATTCAACGAGCAGGAGCACGCAAAGATCTGGTTCAAACTCTTGCAGGAGGGCGGCGAGGTCCAGGATACAGCTACCAACCTCAAGGATGCAGCTGCTGGCGAGAACTACGAGTGGACCGAGATGTATGTGAACTTTGCAAAGGATGCCCGTGAAGAGGGCTTCGCCAAGATTGCCACACTCTTTGATATGGTTGCCGCCATTGAGAAGCACCACGAGCAGCGCTACCTTGACCTCCTCAAGAACGTTGAGGATGGCCTTGTATTCAGCCGTGAGGGAGAGCAGATCTGGGTCTGTTCCAACTGTGGACACATCGTGGTCGGCAAGAAGGCCCCGGGGATCTGCCCGGTCTGTGCACACCCACAGGCATACTTCGAGATCGCTGCAAAGAACTACTAAGTTCTTCTTTGACGTGACCAATGATGGCAGGCGAAAGCCTGCCGTTTCTATTTCATGCCCATGTAGCGCATCGGATTGGTCTGTACGAAGCTGTGGATCTCATCATCCGAGAAGGGGGCGGTTTCAAAGAGGCGGTAGTAGGAGGTGTAGGATTCGACCTTCATCAGATTGACCGAGAAGTCGGTGCCGAAGAGGATCCGCCTGACGATGGTCTCCCGCTCCTCGCCCTCCAGGCTGGAGAGATAGTTGTAGAGCTCGTCGTAGAAGCCGGCGTTCGCCCCACTGAAGGAGACGTCGGCATAGATGTTGGGATAGCTCTTCATCAGGGCGATGATCTGGTAGAACCACGACGAGTCGGGAACCTTGTTGGCCAGGCCGCTGAGCACGGTCAGGGGGTTCTTCTGTCGCGGGGTGTACTGCCAGCCAAAGTGCGCGAAGTCGATGGTGAGGAGCGGGAACTGGGCCAGTACCGGGCGCCAGGCGTCGGGTTCACTGACCCGCCACGCCTCCTTGGCGGTGAGGCCGCGAAAGCCCTGGTCATCGCAGTGGGTCATGATGGGGATTTTGTTCTCGGTGCAAAACTCGTAGATGGCGATGACCTTCTCCCGTTCACCCTTGTCGGCGGGCCAGGGGTCGTAGCCAAGCGGTGGGTAGACCTTGATGCCGTAGAAGCGGCGTTTGCCCCGGCTCTTTGCCCGTTCGGTCACCACGAAGGTGGCGAGCAGCTCCTTGATGAAGGCGAGGGAGTGCACCGGGGGGTTGATGCCGACGAAGGGGAAGAAGTCGAAGAGACCATTGGGGTGGTTTGTGCGGTAGTGGCTGAACCCGGTGAGGGTATCATCGATGTAGGTGAGGATCTTCTCCTTCTTGACGGAGGGGTAGTAGAGCGATTGGTCGCTTGACGGGGAGGATGAGAAGTCCATCAACATCGGGCACAACGCCATCTTGTCGTAGGTGCGGGAGCGGAAGTGGAGCGCTCCGTCACGGATGTAGGGCTGCTCAGGGGTCGGGGCCTCATCATCGTGGGAGGCGTAGGCGCCGGAAAGGTCATCCTCCATCATCAGGAGCGTCTGCCCGATTGGCTGCTCGAAGGTCGTCAGGGTGTTGGTGATGCGGGAGAGAAGGGTGTGGGAGCGTCGGTTCTTGGGGGTAAGGATGTAGGAGGGCAGCAACGCCCCACTGGTGAAGAGCTCGGTAATCCCACTCTCGAGCGATCCGAAGAAGCTGATCAGGTTGGGGTGGGAGATATCCATCAGATGGAAGTGCTGGTCGAAAAAGTATTCCATGATCCCTCCAAAAAGCAGGGGGACGTGACCGTCCCCCTCAACTCAAATACCCATCTTCTGCTTCATTCGGGCCCAGGAGTCACGCAGCGTGACCGTCCGGTTGTAGACCTGCTTTCCTTCGGCGGCGTACTTGCTGTCCAGGCAGAAGTAGCCGTTGCGGATGAACTGCAGGTAGTCGCCCACAGCGGTGTTCTTGATCTCCGCCTCTGCCTTGGCGTTGGGGATGATGACGAGTGAGTCGGGATTGAGGTCGTCGAGGTAGTCGCCGGTCGCCTCGCCTGGATACTCGCTTGAAAAGAGCTTGTCATAGAGGTGGACCTCGATATCGACCCCTTCGCTTGCGCTGACCCAGTGGCTGGTGCCCCGCACCCGCCGCTCATCGGCGGTGGTGCCGCCCCGGGATTCGGGATCGTAGGAGCAGTGGATTGCCACGATGTTGCCCTCCCCATCCTTCTCGACGGAGGTGGGGGTGACATAGTAGGCGTACTTCAGGCGTACCTCGTTGCCGATGTAGAGGCGATGGTACCCCTTGGGGGGGTGCTCCGAGAAGTCCTCGGCTTCGATGTAGAGCTCGCGGGTGAAGGCGATCTGGTGGGTCGGGCTATCGGGGTCCTCGGGATTGTCCACTGCCTCGAAGTACTCAACCTGGCCTTCGGGGTAGTTGTCGATGATCAGCTTGATGGGGTCGAGGACGACCATCAGGCGCTTGGCTCTCTTGTTGAGGTCCTCTCGCACACAGAACTCGAGCAGTGAGAAGTCGACCACACTCTCGCTCTTTGCAACGCCGATCCGAGCGACGAAGTCCAGCATCGACTCGGGGGAGTAGCCACGGCGGCGGATACCGCTGATGGTCGGCATGCGCGGGTCATCCCAACCATCGACGATGCCCAGGCGGACCAGGTTGAGGAGGCGGCGCTTGCTCATCACCATGTAGTTGATGTTGAGCCGGGCGAACTCATACTGTCGCGGAGCGTGGTCGATGCCGTCGATCTCTGTTGCCCAGTCGTAGGCGGGGCGGTGGTCCTCGAACTCGAGGGTACAGATCGAGTGGGTGATGTCCTCGATGGCATCACTGATGGGGTGGGTGAAGTCGTACATCGGGTAGATGCACCACGTATCCCCGGTGCGTACGTGGTGGGCGAACTTGATCCGGTAGAGGGTCGGGTCCCGCAGGTTCATGTTGGGGCTGGCCATGTCGATCTTGGCCCGCAGGATCATCGAACCTTCGGGGTGCTTGCCCTGGCGCATCTCCTCGAAGAGGGCGAGGTTCTCCTCGATGGGACGGTCGCGGTAGGGGCTGTTCGTGCCCGCCTCGGTGAGGGTGCCGCGACTCTCCTTGAGCTCCTCTGCCGAGAGCTCGTCGACGAAGGCCAGGCCCTCCTTGATGAGGCGCACGGCGATCTGGTGGAGCTGGCCGTAGTAGTCGGAGGCGTAGTACTCATGCTCGCCCCAGTCAAAGCCGAGCCAGTGGATGTCCCTCTTGATGGACTCGATGTACTCCAGCTCCTCCTTCTCGGGGTTGGTGTCATCGTAGCGCAGATGGCAGCGCCCGCCATACTTCTCGGCAAGGCCGAAGTTCAGGGCGATCGACTTGATGTGGCCGATATGAAGATATCCGTTCGGCTCCGGGGGGAACCGGGTGACGATCGTGTTGTTCGGGACCCTGCCTGCGGCAAGATCATCTTCGATGATTCGTTCCAAAAAGTTTGACGGGGCTTTTGCCTCGACTCTCTCGTCCATTTCCAGACCTACCTTACGCCCTTCCAAAGGGGCTCTTTTGATGTGTGCATAGTACCACAAGAGCAACGCTTGTGCGAGTAGGGCCTACTCCACTCTACGGTAGTGGAATGCCTCGATGGCGGCGTTCAGTTCGGTCTCTCCCCCATTGGTGAAATAGGGACCAAAACTCACCGATTTTTCCAGGCCCGGGAGGGTGAAGCGGCCGATCCAGTTGACCTGGTCATCACCGTTGGAGCGGTACCCGATAGCCACCCCCTCGTCTGTTCTGTTCATCGCCCATATGGTGCTCCCCGAAGGGCGATCGCCCCTTCCCACCTGCCAACGGTTTGACCAGCCCATCACCGACGAGGTGATGACCACGGTGTCTGCAGTCAGGCCTATGGCGATGAAGGTGGTGTCGGTGTGATAGAGGACCAGGCCGGCTTCAAGGCCGTCTTCTGAGGTGATGGCCATTTCACAGTCGAAGTACTCGTCACTGACTGCCAGCAGCAGCCCTGAGCGGGGGGGAGGGGGGGTGTGCGCAGCGACGGTCACGCCCACTGAGAGGCGGCGCTGCGTATACCGCATCGGCTCCCTGATCCAGGCAAAGTCGTTGAGGGTGGGGCGTTTCATGGCTCCAGTATAGGGGTTTGGAGAAGTTTTATCCACATCCTGCTTTAACGAATGGCGCACTTGGTGTACCCTATGGGCAAGACCAAGGAGGGTGAGAGATGATTGGGATCATGGGAGAGGCGTTGATCGATTTTATCGCCAAGGCTGGAAAAGACGTGGTGAGCTTTGATTCGTTTGTCGGGGGCTGTGCCCTCAATGCAGCGACAGCGGCGGCCCTGCAGGATGCACCGGTGGGCTTCATCGGCAAGATCTCTGGCGATATGTTCGGCGTTCGGATGCTCGACCATCTGGTGGAAAACCGGGTGATGTTCGATCCCACCCTCTGTGCGGCACGCGAGCCCTCGCTTCTGGCCTTCGCCTCCCTCGATGAGAGCGGCAGTGCCTCCTACGCCTTCTTCCTTGACGGCAGTGCACCACTCTGCGTGACCAAGGATGAGTTGATCACCGTCATGGGTGAGCACACCGATCTCAGGGTCGTTCATATCGGGTCCTTGGTCCTGGCCCTGGAGCCAAGCTCCTCGGCTGTCCTTGCCGCCCTGAGCGAGTTCGAGCCACGGCCGGTGATCTTCCTCGACCCGAACGTCCGCCCTGCGGTCATCGCCGATGCAGATGCCTTCCGATGCCGGATGGATGAGGCGATGGCCCTTGCGTCGATCATGAAGCTCAGTGATGAGGACCTCTCCTACCTCTACCCCGATTGCGATATCCACGCCAAGGCCGCCGAGGTGGCCAAAGAGAAGCAGCTGCACGTCATCCTCACCCTCGGGAGCAAGGGGGCGGAGTGGTATACCCCGGACGGCAACGTGAGGAAGCAGGCGATCATCGACCTGCCGGTCATCGATACGGTGGGAGCCGGTGATACCTTCAGTGGCTCGATTTTGACCTTCCTCCACGACCGCGACTGCTTCGGCTGTGATGGGGAGGAACCCGAGATGCGGACGCTGGGGCTCGATGTCATCGAGGAGGCACTGCTCTGGGCCAGTGGGGCGAGTGCCATCAACTGCAGCCGCAAGGGGTGCAGCCCTCCGACCAAGGAGGAGGTGAGGGCCCTGCTCGCCTCGCTGTAGTTGCCCTACCATCGGCTTTGCAAGTACACTGATACATATGGCAAAACGTGGTTCCAACCGTGTAATCCAAATCATCATCCTCATTATCGCCGTGCTGCTCATCACGGTGGCGATCCTCTTCCTGGGACGGTGGACCCGATCGATCAGCGAGGAGAAGCAGAAGCGGGAGCTCAGCAGCGCCCTCAAGGCCATCGCCGAGAAGGTCCGCGCCGCTCTGGCCGCCTAAGCGATACCGCATCATTGGTGCTGAAAACGCCCGTCCCGGTTTCCGGGGCGGGCGTTTTTCATGGTCGCACCGGACTTTTCGGCCGGTCGGGCGTTGGAGTTCCGCAGCCGGTCGACAGGCGACACGGCGGTTCAGGAGGCATTTTCGATGTCCATTGCTCGCGTCACCGAAATCACCGCGTCGTCCACGGTCAGCTTCGACGACGCCATCACCCAGGGGATCGCCCGCGCCGACAAGACCCTGCGTCATGTCGAAGGCGCCTGGGTCCAGGATCAGAAGGTGGTGGTCCGCGACGGCAAGATCGCCGAGTACCGGGTCAATATGAAGATCAGTTTCGTCCTGGCGGATTGAGGGGGCGACTGAGCCTGATCGACGCTGAAGGCTTTGCGTGACGGCCATGTCGGGCTAGACGCTGCGGACCATGACCGATCTCGCCCAACTGGAACTCGACCTGATCAACGCCATCGGAGCGGCCGAAAGCGTCGCTGCGATCGAGGAGGTGCGTGTCGCCGCCCTCGGCAAGACCGGCGCCGTCTCGGCCCTGCTCAAGGGGATGGGCGCGCTCAGCCCCGATGAACGCCGCGAACAGGGGCCCATCATCAACGGTCTGCGCGACCGTGTGAGCGCCGCCATCGCCGCCAAGAAGCTTGAGCTGGAGGCCGCCGAGCTGGACGCCCGCCTGCTGGCCGAGCGGGTCGACCTGACCCTGCCCAGCCGTCCGCGCCGCAAGGGCGGGGTGCATCCGACCATGCAGGTCATGGACGAGATGGTCGCCGTCTTCGCCGACATGGGCTTCTCGGTCGCCGAGGGGCCGGACATCGAGGACGACTACCACAACTTCACCGCCCTGAACTTCCCGCCCAAGCATCCGGCGCGGGAAATGCACGACACCTTCTTCCTCAAGCCCGACCCGGAGACGGGCGAGCGCAAGGTGCTGCGCACCCACACCAGCCCGGTGCAGGTCCGCACCATGATGTCGCAGAAGCCGCCGATCCGCATCATCGCGCCGGGCCGCACCTTCCGTAAGGATTCCGACGCGACCCACACGCCGATGTTCCACCAGATCGAGGGTCTGGTGATCGATCGCGACATCCACATG
>CALFMX010000120.1 GCA_937902565.1 uncultured Spirochaetales bacterium | reverse complement strand
CGGTGATGGAGCCGAAGAACCACGCCTCCCCCTCATCGATGACGTAGGTGAGGTTGAGGCGCTCGTACTTATCGTCCTCGCCGCTGATATCCTCGCTCCTGACCTCAGTCACCGTGGCATCGATGTACCCCTTGCTCTGGTAGTAGGAGATGATCTTCTCCTTGTCGCTCTCAACGGTGAGCGGGTTGTAGTAGCCGCTGTTGAAGTAGCTGACTTTCTTGCTGGAGAGTTGCTTGGCCAGGAGGTCGGAGGAGACGCTGGCATTGCCCTCGAAGGTGATCGCACCGATTCGCTTCTGTCTCCCCTCATCGATGAGGAATGAGAGGGAGGCGGTATTTGCCTCCTCATTGACAGTACTCTCGCTCTCGATCTTGGCATCGGCGTACCCCTTCTCCCGATAGAGGGAGAGGACGGCTGCCTTGGAGATGGAGATTGCCTGGTCATCGAGGAATTTCCCCTCCCCGGTGATCATCGCTGCATTGATATCCTTGGTCTTGATCCCGCTGTTGCCCTCAATCGTCATATCGGTGATGAACGGCAGCTCATAGAAGGTGAAGTCGATGGCCAGTTCGTTCTCCCCCTCGCCGGTGCGGTTCGCATCGGCCAGGAAGTAGAGAAAGCTGTCCAGGTCGTAGAGACGAGACTGAAGCTCTCCGAAAAGCTCATCGGAGAAGGGTTTGCCGACATACTCATACTGCAGGTCAAGGATCGTGCTCTCCTTGACGTGCTGGAGGTTGTGGTTGGTGAATTGAGCGATGCGCTTGCCATAGTACCACGGCTCGTTATCGGCCCCGCTTACCACGGCCATGGCCACGGCAAGGACTACAAGGATGGACAATAGAATGCGGCGCGTCTCTCTCTTCATGATGGAATCCCCTTCTGTACCACTAACGAAGCACGATTCGTTTGGTTACACTAAATCCCATGGTATCCAAAATATTGGTGAAGGACAACTCTCGTGGTTGGGTGAAAAACGACACGGTGGAGAGTGGATTCTCCCAGTCAAGCGAGAGTTCGACGTCTATGGAAAGGTCCGGTGAGAGGAACGAGGTGGTCACCTTGGAGCGCTCCATGGCGCTGAGGTGGACCAATGCCTGGAGGAAGAAGTTGGTGCCGATATACTTGCCCATGAAGATCGAGGTATTGTGCAGGTAGCGGGCAATCGGGGAGAGCGAGCCCATCAGGCCGGTGATCGGCAGTGCATCAAAGAGGATGTTCTGGACGATATTGGAGCGAATCGAGAACATGTCCAGGCCGAGCGAGATGCGGATTGCCTCGGTCAGGAGGGCGGTCTGTGTGACCTCGAGAAGGCCGAGGCGTTCGGCGACATCGGTGGCTGCCGCGGCGAGGCTTGCCACGCTGTAGAGCCCGATCTCCCCGTAGGCTCCGGTGGGGAGGATCGACTGGCCGAGGATCTCCATGATCTCGTTGACCTCCTTGGCCGGGATCGACTCGAACTGCGGGTTGAGGGCGGTGAGGGTCGAGTCCCGGAGCACCAGGAAGATATCGATGCGGTTGCCCGAGCTATCGAAGTCGGTGACCTTTGCCCTGAGGTTGATCAGGGGGGTGATGGCCTTCTCCCCGCTGAGGGCATCGGTGTGGAGGACCATCGACCCCTCGGTTATGAAGAAGTTCTTCTGGAAGTAGTAGATTTCGCCGCTGCGGAAGGCGAAGACCCCGTCGATTTCAAACTCATTGGTGACATGATCGTAGGTGAAGCTGAACTCCTGGTTCTCCGTCAGCGTCGCCTTGATAAAGGGGGTGGGCGTATTGGGGTAGAAGAAACTCACACCCTTTGCAGTGGTGACGTTGAAGGTGGTCGAGGTCATGTAGGCCGGAACATACCAGTCGGGCAGCCCCTTGATGCCAAGGGTCATGGTCGTGTCACTGATGGTGACATCCCCATCAAGCCACGTCTGGAATCCGATGCCGAAGAGGTTGAAGGTCCCGATGGCGTACCCCCGGAAATCCGCCTCGAAACCGGCCATCGGGATCCAGACGTAGACCGGGTCGGAGAGGTCGTTGGCATGGATCTCGTAGTTGAGCAGGCTCAGGCCATCGAAGTGTGCCGAGAGGTCCCCGTATCCGTGGACGGTCTTGTTCGTCTTGGTGTTGGTTGAGAAGAACGGGACGCGTCCGGTGGTCGCACGACTGCCATCGATGGTGATGGAGGCCCCCTTCATGTGGATCAGGTCATCGGGGAGCCAGAAGACGAACATCTCGGTTGCATCGACATTAAGCTGGCCATAGGGGCGGATGGCCTCCCGGCTGCCGCCGAGGAAGATCTCCCCCTCCCCGATGCCGCTGTGAAAGAGGAAGACCGGTTTGAGGAAGGTGCGGTTGAGCATCTCCAGCGGCAGATAGAGGTCGGTCAGCACAATGCCGAAGTCAGCGGCCCCCACGCTTCCATGGGCGTTGAGACCGATGCCGAACTCGGGTAGGAGGCGAAGGCTGATATGGGCGTTCGTCGTGTCATAGGCAAGGGAGAGGAGCTCGCTCTCGGCCGAGATCATCCCCTCCTCCCAGAGGAGGGCGTAGGTGCCGTCTGCAATGCCGCCCTCCCCGAGGAGCACGATGTCATCGAGGCTGAGTGTCGCCTCGAGGCGCCGGTCCAAGAGCCCTATGTTCTCCTTTGCAAGCTCAAAGAAGGTCTCCACGCCCGGGAGGGGAAGGGTGAAGGCGAGGCTGATGTGGGAGGGCTGGTCCTTGTATGAGAGGTGGCGAATATGGTCAAGGTTGGCAATGATTGAGAGCGTTCCATCGGCAAAGCGCAGCTGGTCGGCAGTGATGGAGAGCTCTCCCTTGGTGTAGCGGGTGTCGAAGAACTCGAAGGAGCGCTCACCGAGGGTAAAGGATGTGGAGATGCCGGTATGCCCATCACCATAGCTGACCATCCCATCGAGGCTGACCGCACTGGCAAGGTCGGTGGTCCCCACCACAGAGAGTGAGAGCAGCGACTCTCCCCCATCGGTCAGCTGTCCAATGGGGAAATCGGCTATAAGGGCGGCCACCTCGATCTCACTCGTGCTCGATGAGAGGCTGATCTTGAGGAGATCATCCAATTTCAAGGTTGCCGTGTAGGGAGCGAGAAAGGAGGATGAGCGCAGGCGTGCAAGGTCAGCGCCCTGATAGGAGAGCGAACCGGTATGGCTGACCCCATCAGAGGCGATGGTGAACGAAGGGATCGAGATCTCGTTGCTCCGGGCCCTGAAGGGTGAGGAGAGGTCATAGCGATGGCCCTTGAGCGTGATATTCTCCAGGGACAGGTCACTGGAGTCGATCGACCAATCGGTCAGGCTTGAGAAGAAGGCATTGACCGTCCCACTGAAGGCGGCGGTGCTGCCGGGCAGCGAGAAGTGGCTCCCCCTCACCTCCAGGCTCTGGGGAGGGGCCAGGCTTGCCTTGAGGTCCAGGTGCTCCTCCTGCTTGACGGAGAGGGCCAGGGTATCGGTTGCCAGGTCGAAGGTGAAGGGGGTGTGGTCATCGCCGAAGGTGAGCAACGCCTCGCCGGCGATGGTCTTCGAGGTGCGCTTGCCCACCTCACCATCGATGGTGATGATGGGCTCGAGAATGGTACGGAGGGAGAACTCATAGCCGGCCGGCGGCCGGTCGACCATCTCGGCCTTTGCCAAGAGCTGTCCGTCATCGGTGCGGTAGAGTGAGAGCTCGCCGCGTGGCAGCCAGTAGTTGAGCTCGGTCTCACCGGTGAAGGCAAGGCGGTACCCACTGGTGGCAAGGGTCAGCGAGCTGACCGAGAGCTTCTCCCCTTCAAGGGAGCCGAGGATTGTCATACCGGCGTCGATGGAGGTCTTGCCGATGGCCGCATCGATGAGGGCGAGTTCGGTGGTGATACGCCCGGACCGCTCCCCGCCCCCCTCCTGCCCGTTGAAGGAGATGTTCCCGCTGAGGGTGGTCTGCTCCTCAAGGTATGGCTTGAGGTACTGGGCCCGTGATTCCACGAAGGGGGCAAAGGTTTGTGCCCTCAGTTCGGTGAGCCGGCCGTTGACTATGAGGGCGCTCTCCTCGCCTCCCCGGTTGTAGAGGGCCGAGAGGCTCGCCTGCTCTCTGATGCTGAGATCTGCCTGCAGCTGCGCTTCGCGGTCACGCCCCTGGTACGAGAGGAGGAGGTCAAAGGGGGATGCAATCTGGGTGGTTTCCCCCTCGTGGAGGGCGAGCGTGGCGGTGATGGCACCCTCGGGAATCTGGTATCCAAGCGATGCCGAGAGCGGCGCCTCGAGCACGCCGAAGTCATGGGGTAGCGTGAGGCTGAGGTCTCCTGACGCATTGACCTTGATGTCCCGGCTTTCAAGATCCAGGGAGAGGAGGGAGAGGGTCAGGCCCTCGAGTGCCACCTTCTGCTCCCAATCCACGCTCTGGAGGGTGACCTCCCCCCAGATCGGGCCGGAGCCATCGTAGGTGAAGTGGGCGCCCAGGGTGTGGGCCTGCAGGGTGCCCAAGGTGTCTAAGGAGACGGAGAAGGCCTCCCCGCTCCTGCTGGCAAGCGCCAGGCTGTGGCGGCCCATCCCCTCATCGAGCAGCCCGCTGATCGTGGTCGTCGGTATGCTGGCCCGATAGGAGGCGACTTGGGCATCAAGGCCGTCGACCGAGAGGGTGTAGTCGACCGGCTGTCCCGCTTCCATGCGCAGGCGTGCGACGACCTGTGGACTCTTCAGGGCGAGGTCTGCAGCGGCAAGGTCGACATCGTGGGCGGAGAGGGAGAGCTCGCTGTTCTCTTGGTAGGCTGCGATGATGAGGGTGGCATCCACCCTCCCCTCGCTGTTTTCAAGCGTTCCCTGTGCCGCCTCGAGGCCCACCCTCCCATCCTTGTCGAGGCCAAAGCGCAGGTCGTCGAAGGCGCCGTGCAGGCCGCCTGTCGAGATGAGCGCCCTACGCGCATCACCGGCGAGCGTCGTACCCGAGATGCCATGGTCCATATGGAGGGAGAAGGTCGCATCCGAGAGGCTGATATCGCTTTCCGGCAGGGTGAGCGCAAATGATGCATCCGAGACATTGATATGGAGGTCAAGGCGGTTGAGCACCCTGGCCAAAGCTGATGGGGAGTGTCCGTCCCCTGATGCAGCCAGGATCGACAGGTCGGTGTGTACATCGGAGGAGAGGCCGTCAATCTCCATGTGGAGCTCACCTGAGCCGGTGGCCCAGGCAAGCGCGATGC
>CALFMX010000119.1 GCA_937902565.1 uncultured Spirochaetales bacterium | reverse complement strand
TCCCCGATATCACAGTAGACCTGGTCAAAGAGCGGCAGGCTGCTGCCGCCCTGGGCGGGCACGTGGCCAGTGAATTGGTTGATGAGGGCAAAGAGGCCGACCGTCTTGATCGAGACGGTCTTGCCACCGGCGTTCGGGCCGCTGAAGACGACCGCCCGGACCCCCTCATCCAAGGTGAGGGTGATGGGGACGGCCTTCGACCCAAGGAGCGGGTGGCGCGCGGCGATGAGGTTGAGACGACTGCTCTCAAGGTTCGTTGGAGTCGCCCCCACATCTATGATCCAGCGGGCAATGGCCATCGTCCCGTCGCTCTGTCCCACCAGCTGCTGGAGGGCACGCAGGTCAGCGCGCACCAGGCGCGCCTTGGCAGCGAGGGAGGCAAGGATCTTGGCGACCTCGATGAGGATCTGGTTCTGTGCCATCACCACCGCGTTGTTCATCTCGACGAGGGCGAAGGGCTCCATGAAGAGGGTCGAGCCGCTGCCGCTGTGGGAGGAGACGAAGCCGCCGACCTGGGAGTGGGCGTCACGCTTGATGGGGATGACGAGCCTGCCGTCCCGCAGCGCCTCCTGGTCAGCCTGCACCACATCGCCGTGGTCGCGGATGTACTGCCGGCAGTACTGGCTGCGCCGGCCTCGCTTCGCCTCGATCTCGCGGTAGAGGCGCACTAAGGCAGGATGGGTGGTACGCACCTCCCCACTCTCATCGAGGTCGCCGGTGATCGCCTCACTGAGCTCAAGCAGTGCTTGGCTGAAGGCGGGGCCCATCAACCGGGACGCCCGGTCAAACTCCCGCCCCTCGCCTGTGGTGGCATGCACCACCTCAAAGAGGGTGTGGGCAGCCTCGATGTAGGAGGAGAGGGCGACCAGGGCCTCCCCGCCGATGGCGGCGGTGGGCTCATCAAGCTCCTCGAGCACCTGGTCGATGGAAACGAAGGTCTGGTAGGTCGCACCGAGTCCCAAGAGGGAGATGCACTCCCCTATGAGCGCCTGGCGCTCTCTCAGGGGGTCCCGCTCACTGATGAAGGGCAGGAGAGCGAGGTAGGATCTCCCCTCCTGGGAGCGGCACTGGCTTTGGATACGTGTGAGGATGGCATCAAAGCCCAGCGCCTCAATACTCTTCTCTTTCATCACTATCGCCTCGTCTGCGCCAGCGCGCAGAGCTCTCGCCCTTGCCCATCCACTCTGGATCCTTCTCTGAGAGGGAGTAGACCATCCTGAGGTAGCTCTCATAACGATCGCTGTCAATCTTCTCCGCCTCCACGGCGAGCTTGACCATGCAGTCGGGCTCCTCATCGTGGAAGCACGGGTCGAAGGCGCACATGCCGCTGTAGGCGGCAAACTCGGGGAACGCCTTGAAGAGGTCCCGCTTGTCGGTGTGGGGGACCATGATCTCGCGGACCCCCGGCGTATCGACAATACGGTAGTCGCTCCCCTCCAGAAGGAGGGCGTGGTTGGTGGTATGGCGCCCCCTGTTGTACTTCTCGCACACATCGGCGGTACGCTGGTCACTGCCGAGAAGCTCGTTGATCAGGGTGGACTTGCCCACCCCGCTCTGGCCGACGAAGGCGACCGTCTTGCCCTGTGCCACCTTGGCGAGGCGCTTGAGGTTCTTGCCGGTAACCCCACTGACCTCGAGGATCTGGTAGCCGAGCTCCTTGTAGAGCTTGAAGCGCTTGCGCTCGAAGGATGAGATGCCTATATCACTCTTGTTGAGGACGATCATCACGGGGACGTTGTCACAGCAGGCGATGACCCGGTCGACAAAGCGCGGGCGGAAGGGGGGATTGTCACAGCTGGTGATGCAGACCACCAGATCCATGTTGGCCACCACCGTCTGGTTGACACCCCCCTTGGCGTTCCATCGGGTGAAGGAGCTGTGCCGCTCGAGCCGCTCGCTGATCATCCCCTCCCTCGCGCCGGTTGGCGAGAAGCGCACGTAGTCGCCCACTGCCAGCGGGTTGTACTCCCCGGTGATCTCCTTGAGCTGCTTGCCCCAGATCCGGCACTGATAACTCTCACCCCCACTGAGCACGGTGAAGATATTGTTGATCCCCCGGCTCACCTGTCCTGTTAACTCGCTCATACGCCTCCAACCACCTACTGTAATGGGAAAGACCGCTCTTGACAACTGAGGTCCATCTGCTACGCTTGGGTATGTTTTCCCTCCAACAATGCAGTACGGATGGCTGCCACCACTACGCCTACACCAATAGCCCCCACTGCTACTACCACGCTGTTGACAAAGAGCGGATCCTGGGCGAAGTGAGGCAGCTGCTCATCGCGGAGGAGACGATCAATGACCTTTCGATCAGCGAGGCGCACCTGTCCGGCCTCACCCTCCCCGCCACGAGGATAACGGGTAGCAACCTGGCGTGGTGCACCTTCACCGATGTTGACTTCAGCTCCTCGGTGATGACGAATTGCTTCTTTGACTTCTGCCTCTTCGAGCGCTGCCGCTTCAACGGGGTCGATGTGCGCTACTCGGTCTTCGCCGGCAGCCGTTTTTGCGACTGCGACCTCTCAGACTCACGCTACATCCACTCCAACTTCAGCGGCATCACCGCCCATCGGACCAATTTTTCATCCTGTGACTTCTACTACTCCACCTTCATCACCGCAACCCTCATCGACTCCAGCTTTGAGGATTGCAACCTGAAGAAGACCGACCTGCGCAATACCGAGCGGCGGGGTGTCTCGTTTCGGTACTCCAACTGGCAGGAGGCCCACCGATGATCATCCATCAGCACTTCTCCGTCTCAGCGCTCTGCAACACCTATCTGGTGGCCAGCAAGGCTACCGGAGAGGCCCTGCTCATCGATCCGGGCTCAGTTGAATTGGATCTGATCAATCTCATCGAGGCCAACGGGCTCGAATTGACCACCGTCCTCCTCACCCATGGCCACCTCGCCCACCGCGAGGGGCTCGGCACCCTGGAGAAGATCTATGACGTCTCCGTCTGGGCCAGCGAGTACAGCCGCGTCCCCTTCCCCTTCAATGCGGTGGGGGAGCATGACGTACTGCACCTCTGCAACATGGAGATCGAGGCGATCCACGTCCCGGGCCACAGCCTCGACTCGGTCGTCTGGAAGATCGGGGGGGCGCTCTTTACCGGTGATGTCCTCCACAGCGGGTGGATAGGACGGAGCGGGGGCTACCGCGAACAGGCCCTGCTACTCCAGCTCATTGAAGAGCGGCTCTTCACCCTCGATGAGAACACGCTCCTCTTCCCCGGCCACGGCTCACCGAGCAAGCTCAGGATCGAGACCCTCTTCAACCTCGCGCTCAGGACACGGGTGAGCCGGCGAGCAGTGCCCTGATCCGCTCTGGCAGGGGGGCGATAGCGCGCATGCGCATCCCGGAAACCGGGTGGTCGAAACCGAGGATGAGGGCGTGGAGCATGAGGGTGGCACCCCTGCCATCACCATAGATCGGGTCTCCGATGATCGGATGGCCGATGGACTTGAGGTGGACCCTGATCTGGTGGGTGCGCCCGGTGAAGAGCGTGACGCGCAGGGCCGTCCACCCTGCCCCCCGTCTGATGACCCGGTAGTCGGTGCGGGCGCTCCTGCCCTCATCACCCGAGCAGGTGACAAACTCCTTGCGCCGGTGCTCATCACGCTTGATATTGGCCGTAATCGAGCCGGAGGAGGCCTCGATGCGTCCCCGAACCACCGCCACATAGATCTTCTCCACCTCCCGCTCCTTGAACTGGAGGGCGAGGGAGCGGTGGCTCTGCGGGGTACGGGCGATGACCATGACCCCGCTGGTATCCTTGTCGAGGCGGTGCACGATCCCCGGCCGGGACTCATCACCGATGGTGGAGAACTCCTCGCCATAGCGGGCGAGCAGGCCGTGGGCGAGCGTATGGTCCCAGTTGCCGGAGCCGGGGTGGACCACCACCCCCTGCGCCTTGTTGATGACCAGGAGCTCCCGGTCCTCATAGAGGATGTCCAGCTCCATGGGTTGGGCAACGAGGCCCTCGAAGAACTCCTCGGTATAGGTGACGGCGATGGTATCCCCCTCTCTGACCAACCGGCTCTTCTTCACCGCCTTCCCATTGACGAGAAGGGCGGTATCAGGGCGGGAGAAGATCGTGCGTGAGAGCGTCGGGTTGGCAGTGACCACATAGAGATCGAGGCGCATCGGCTCAGGGAGGGGGCCCACGGTGAGGGTGAGTGAAGAGGTGCGGATGGCCATCAGGGGTTCTTCACCTCACCGATGATGAAATCGGTGATGCTGATGGAGAGCGAAAGGCCGGCGGCGATGGCACCCTGGATGAGGTACGCCTGTGCCTCGCTCTCAGGGGACTGGACGACGTTGTTGTTGACCAGCAGGGAGTAGACAAGGGCTGTGATGGGGACGGTGAGCATCATCGAACCGAAGAAGATCTGCTCGGCACGCCGGATCTTGTACGTCCAGAGGGGAAACTCATCCGCCTGGTAGGGCACATACTCCGGCAGGGCATCGGCAATGACAACAGAGGGGGCGAGGATGAGGATGATCAACAGCACCACCAATACGCGCCTCATTACTGCCCCCGCTTCCCGAAGAGGGCGGTGCCGATGCGCACACACGTCGAGCCCTCGGCTATGGCGAGCGGGAAGTCTCCGCTCATCCCCATGGAGAGCTCAGTGAAGGCGGGAAGGTCAAAGCGCTCCTGTGCCCGCTCAAAGACACAACGCAGGTGCCCAAAGCTTGAGCGGATCGCCCCTTCACTGCCACCGAGGGGGCCGAGGGTCATGAGCCCCTCCACCCTGATATTGGGGAGGAGGACGATTTGTTCGAGGGCAGAGAAGAGCTCATCCTCGCTCTCAAAACCGTGCTTGGCCGCCTCCCCGCTGGTGTTCAGCTCGAGGAGGATGGGATAGCGCTCAGCAGAGAGGCGATCGATCCGCGTGGCAAGGCGCAGCGAATCGACGCTGTCGATGCGGTCAAAGAGCGAGAGGGCCTTGCCCACCTTGTTGGATTGCAGGTGGCCGATGAGGTTGACGCGCATGGGTCGCTGTCCCTTCGGGGCAAGCTTGGCCTCCCCCTCCTGGACCCGATTCTCCCCGAAGAGCAGCTGCCCTGCCCCGCTGAGGGCGAGGATCTCCTCCCAGGGGTGGGTCTTGCTCACCGCCATGAGGCGCACAGAGTCCCCACTGCGCCCGGCAGAGGAGGCTGCCGCTGCTATACTCTCCTTGATCTGCGCCAGATTGTGCGCAAGCTCCTCACTTCTTGTCACGCGTTCGCTCCTTCAGCGCCTCATCAAGGCGCAGGCGCAAGCTTGCCAGGTGGCCTTTGCGCCGCTCATTGTGGGATGTAGCGGACGGGAAGCGTGTCATGATGGAGCGTGAACGGCTGACGAGGCGCTCGTGCTGTTCGTTCCGCTCCTCCTTGAGGCGCTCGATGAGCAGATGGGTATTGCTGTTGGCGACCATGGTTGCCAGCCGCTCCTCGATCTCCTCCTTGCGCTTGTTGTACTGCTCGAGGAGGCGGGTGAAGGAGACCATGCCCATCACCGAGGCGGTGGTGTCAATGGCGATGACGAGGATAATGGCGTGGGATCCCATGCTGAGGGTCCGTTCCCCCAGGGTTGAGACAAAACCGCCCACGAAGGGGTGGATGAGGTAGACGAGGGCGAGGCCGAGGATGCCGAAGAGGATCGAGTTCTTCAGGCACACCCGCCCCTTGATATTGAATCGGTAGCGCGAGTAGTCCCAGAGCTGGACACCGAAGAGCTGCTCAAGGGCCCAGCTGCCGATATACTCGACCGCGCTGGTAAGTACAACCGTGACAATGAAAACCAGCGGGGCATGTGCCGTGAAGGAGATGGTGGAGATGATGATCAGGAGGGCGCCGATGCCGTAGATCGGCAGCCAGGGGCCGTGGAGGAATCCACGATTGACCAACTTTCGTTCCCCGATGGAGCAGTAGGCCACCTCCACCAGGTAGCCGATCATGGCATAGATGAGAAAGTACCAGATGAGTCGATCGATATACATGCTGCACCTCTCTGCAAACTATAATCAAAAGTAGCAGAAAAAAAAAGGATATGCCACAGAGACACATCCTTTGACCGGAGAGGGATTTGAACCCCCGACCAATTGCGTGTAAGGCAATCGCTCTCCCGCTGAGCTATCCGGCCGACGTGGCAAACCTACCACAAAGAAACTTAGCCTGTCAACGCCTCCCAAACAGAGAAAGCTCTGCACAGAGCGGAGCCGAATACGAAAGAGGCAGGCGTATGGCAGTCCCCTGCCCCTTTCGGCTGCCACGGGGGACTCGGGCAGTGGACTGAAGCCCATCGTATGGTACTATTATAGGCAGGAGGAGGCCATGCTCGATCCAAAGCTCATAGAGATCCTCACCACCGGCTCGGATGCGGCGCTGACCGTCGTCACCAACGGCCCTGCCGGGCCGCACCTGGTCAACACCTGGAACAGCTATGTCACCATCGATGGCAACGACCTGATCATCCCGGCGGGGGGGATGGTACACACCGAGGAGAATCTCAAGCGGGACAATACCGTCTCCCTCTCGGTGGCCAACCGCGATGTCATGGGCCTTCGCTACAAGGGCGCAGGCATGACCCTCTACGGTACGGCCCGCATCGAAGAGGACGGCCCTGCCTTCGAGAAAATCCACCAGCACTTCAGCTGGGCACGGGCCGCGTTGGTGATAACTGTGGAGCGCAGCGTCCAGACCCTTTGAAAAACCTCTCGTTGACGCCTCATGAAAACCGGTTTACTATCTCTATAGTGGCAGTCGACCTAGACCCGTGCTTCTTTTGTACGACTGTGCTACTATGCTCGACAACAAGATGAGGACCGGTAGATGAGAGATTCGAAGAATGGCACCAGACGCCCGACCATCAAAGACATTGCCCGCGAGAGCGGGTATTCGAAGACCTCTGTCTCCTTTGCCTTCAACAACCCATCACGCATAAGCGAAAAGACCCGCGACCAGATCCTCAAGACCGCCGATCGGCTCGGCTACATCCCCAATCCGATGGCACGCAACTTCAGCCTGCAGCGCCACCTCTCCATCGGCTTCCTCCTGCCGCAGATGGTGCAGTATTCGCTCAAGAACCCCTACACCCTCGAGGTGATCGCCGGTATCGGGGGGGTGTGCGAGAAGATGGGCTATACGCTGACCATCATCCCGCCGCTTCACAAGTCCCTTGCCCTGGCGGTCCGCAACGCCGCCGTCGACGGCCTGATCACCCTCGGCAGCCAGATCGACAGCGACATCATCACCGTCATGCAGACGCGCCTCTTGCCCTTCGTCATGATCGACGGCCCCTCTGACGAGAAGACCAGCAGCATCTATATCGCCGAGGAGGAGGCTGCCTACACCCAGATGAAGATCGCCCTCGACTATGGACACCGCAAGATCGCCATCATCGGCCTTGCCAGCGCCACCTTCGCCATCGACGAGGTGAGCGAGAGCGTGTCGGCCAAGCGGATGCAGGGCTACCATCGCGCGCTGAGGGAGCAAGGCCTCGATTTCACCAATGTGACGACCATGGTCAGTGAGTGCTCCCTCGAGGATGGACGGCAGGCAGGGCGCTCCATCCTCGCCCTCCCCTCGCTGCCCACCTGTGTGGTGACGATGAGCGACATCGTGGCCATCGGCTGCATCACCGCCTTCAGGGAAGCCGGCATCTCTGTACCCGACCAGATCTCCGTGGTGGGCTTTGACAACATCGAGGAGGCGTCGACCATAACACCGGCGCTGACCACCATCGACCAGCCGGCAACCGAGAAGGGACGCATGGGAGCGAAGGTGCTCTTCTCCATGATCGATGGGACAGAAGAAGAGCCGGTGCACCACTTGATCGAGCACCGACTCATTGTCCGCGATTCACTGGCTCCACGGTGATCAGGGCGCGAGCACCTCTTTTACCAAAGCAAAGATCTCATCAGGGCTCCCCGATGCATCGACATCGATGAGCAGGTTGCGCTCGCGGTAGTAGTCGATGAGGGGGAAGGTCTGCCTCTGGTAGACCTCGAGGCGGTTGTGGATCGCTTCGATCTGGTCATCGGCACGCTGGATCAGGGGCTCGCCGGTCTCATCATCAAAGCCCTCGCGTTTGGGCGGGTTGTAGAGGATGTGGTAAATGCGTCCTGTTGACTTGCACATCCGCCTTCCCGAGAGACGGGCGATGATCACCTCGTCATCAAGGACGAAGTTGATCACACCATCAAGGCCGCTCATCCCCTTGAGTGCATCCGCCTGGGCGATGGTCCGGGGAAAGCCGTCGAGGATGAACCCATCTGCTGCATCCGGCTCACCGAGGCGCTGGCGTACCATCTCGACGGTGACCGAGTCGGGGACCAGGTCCCCCCTGCCAAGGATTGCCTCGACCTCAAGGCCAAGGGGGGTGTGTTCCTTGATATGTGCGCGAAACAAATCCCCGGTGGAGATGTGGGGGATCTGGTAGTGCTCCTTTGCAAGAGCCGCAATCGTTCCTTTTCCAGCGCCCGGAGGGCCTAAGAATACTAACTTCACTGCTGCTACCTCTTCTGTACTAGATGGCTCCAATCCTACCATATCGTGCCGGAAGTGGTCAGTAGGTTTTCACCAATTGATGGAAAAACCGTGATTGGCGCGCCCCAGGCCATCGCTTTCAATGAACAAGTGCGACCTCCGCGGCGGCCAGCCTGCCAATATCGAGAGAGCGTGTTGTACAAAGGCTGGCCATGGGGTAAAATCGCGGTGACCATATCCAAGGAGCACCCATGAACAAAATCATCCTTCACGCCACGGACCTTGACGGCTACCTCAAGGATTCAGACAAGGAGACCCTTGCCCACGTCGACGCCATGTACAAAGAGTATCTTTCCCACTGCCAGAATCTGGAAGCGCAGAACGACCCGGCCGCCCGGCTCGAGGCCCAGCAGGCCCTCAGCGACAGTGCCGGCGAGATCGGCCGCCACCTCAAGACCATCATGGCCGATGAACCCAACATTCATGTCTACTCCTTCGAGACCCCGAGAGAGCAGCACGCCCAGGCGAGCCGCCTGATCGCCAAGCTGCGCAACCCCGCCACCGGACACGAGGAGTTCCTCTACTATATCCAACGCGCCTACGAGCTGCTCTTCGGCCACGTCTACGCCGACGCAGCCCTGCCGGCCAAGCGGTCGATCATCACCCGGACCCCGGTGGACCAGCCGCAACAGAACTACGCGGTGCACCGGATCCCCGATGTCGACAGCCAGATCCACAACAGCGTGATGTGCGTCATGCTGCGCGGGGCACTGCTGCCCTCGATGATCCTCAGCAAGGAGATCCAGGAGTACAGCAGTGATGGGTTTGTCACCCCCTTCGCCCTCTTCAAGATCAAGCGCGATGACTCCAAGAAGGAGGCGAACATGGACTACATCCTCGATCTGGACAAGTCCTACTTCAACCTCGAGGGGCTCGATGGCAAGGACCTGATCTTCGCCGACCCGATGAATGCCACCGGCGGCTCGCTCGTCACCATCGTCAAGTACCTCAAGGACAATGGCATCAAGCCGAAGAGCGTGAAGTTCATCAACGTGATCAGCGCACTCAAGGGGTCGCTGAGAATCGCCAGGGCCATCGAGGGGGCTGAGGTCTACACCCTGTGGATGGACCCCGTGCTCAATGAAGCCGCCTACATCCTCCCCGGCCTCGGCGATGCCGGAGACCGGCTCAACGGCAAGGACCGGGAGGAGAACCCGCGCAACATCATCCAGTTGATCGCCGACTACGGTTCTGCGATCACCAACCTCTACCGCAGCCAGGTGCGCGAAATCGAGAAGACGGTACTGGAGCGTTGAAGATGAGACGCCTCTTTCTGGCCGTAGGACTCTCTCTGCTGCTGCTCTCTGTCAGCTGCACCTCCCAACGGTCAGTGGAGATGGCCCGGACCGCCCAGGGCCTCCTCTCTGAGGGGAAGGGCCTTGAAGCGGCCCACTACTACGAAGCGGCGGCACACGCCTCCCCTTCTGACGCACATCTGAGGTACAACCACCTCTATGCCCTCCATGCAGCCGGGGAGTATGAGCAGGTGCTCGATAGTGTGGATGATGCCATCGAGCGCTTCCCTGCCCGTCTCGAGTTCCTTCGCCTCAAGGCGAGGACCCTCTCCCTCATGGGGCGCGCAGATGAGGCTGCCGAGGTCTATCGAGCCCTGCTGGCCCTCAATCCTGGAGACACAGCCTACCTGGCCCTGGTGATGGACGAGGCCGTATCAAACGGCATGGACACCCTTGCCGAGGAGGTGGCGCTCCACCTGCTCTGGGAGCCGGCATATGAGAAGCGGGCGCTCACAGTACTGGACGCCCGCTCTCCCGGCTCATGGTATGGTGAGGCACTCGTGTACCTCACCCGCCAAGATTGAGGAAGATCCCCCCCACCGCCCCGAGGCCGATCCACACCAAGGGGTGGACCTTCTTGAACTTCAATACGCCGACGACGAGGATGGCGAAGGCGATCATGGCCCGTCCGTTGAGCACCCCCTCCCCATAGACCACGATCTGCAGCAGCTTGAGGCCGGCGAAGGTGATCAGGCCGACCACGACGGGCCGGAGGGCGTAGAAGGCGTTCTCCACCTTGGGGTTCTTGTCGAAGTTGGAGAGGAACCGGGCAATAATTATTATGATGATGACACTCGGGGCTACCTCGCCGAGGGTGGCGATGAGGCCACCCGGATACCCTGCCGCCTGATAGCCGGCAAAGGTTGCCATGTTGATCCCAATCGGGCCCGGCGTCGATTCACTGATGGCCACCATATCGCCGATCTGGGCGGCAGTAAGCCAGTGGGGGTGGGTCTCTGCGAGCTTGTAGAGGAACGGGAGGGTGGCCAGTCCCCCTCCGATCGAGAAGAGCCCGATCTTGAAGAACTCCCAGAACAGTTCAAGGTAGATCATGCTGCCCTCCTTTCCTTCACCTTCCCGATGATCAGGCCGGCGACGATGGCCAACACGACGACAGCGATCGGGGAGAGGCCGGCGATCAGCGTCAAGGCGACGGAGGCGAGGAAGAGGAGCACGGTCCCGGTGTTGGTGATGCTCTTCTTGGAGAGGGTGAGCACCGACTGGACGATGAGGGCGCAGACTGCGATGCGGATCCCGCCGAAGGCACGCTGGATCACCGCAAAATCCTGGACACGCGTCAGGACGCTAGCCAAGATGGTGATGATCACCACGCTGGGGGTAATCTCTCCCAGGGTGGCCACGATCGCCCCCACGATGCCGCGCTTGCGGTACCCGATCATCGTGGCGGTATTCACCGCGATGATGCCGGGGGTGCACTGGCAGATGGCGTAGATGTCGAGCACCTCCTCGATTGTCGCCCAGCCGTGCTTGTCGATGACCTCTCTCTGCAACATCGGCAACATCGCATACCCACCGCCGAAGGTGAGCCCGCCAATCTTGAGAAAAGCCACATAGAGATCAATGAGTCGAACCTTCATCGGATCCTCTCCATCGCCTCGCGTACCAACTGGTCGCAGCGTTCATTGCCGGCGATGCCGGCGTGTCCCTTCACCCAGTGCCAACTGATGGGCAGCTGTGAGGAGAGACCATCGAGGGCCACCCAATACTCCTTGTTCTTCACCGGACTCTTCGAGGCGGTACGCCAGCCGTTGACCTTCCACGTGTGGATCCAGCTGGTGATGCCGTTCTTTACATACTGGCTGTCGGTATAGAGGGAGATCTGCTGTGCCCCCAGCTCCTTGGCAGCCTTGAGGGCCTCGATGACGGCAGTCAGTTCCATACGGTTGTTGGTCGTGTCCGCCTCCCCCCCACTCTGTTCCTTGACAAACGAGTCGTCACCTTTGAGCACATAGGCCCACCCTCCGGGGCCGGGATTGCCCAAACAGCCACCGTCGGTATATATGATGATTTCTTTGTATGACATATGCCGATAATACCCAATCGATAGCAGTGTTGCAACCAAGGCGCCTTGACATGTGGGGGGCCACTCCGTACGATTGGGGTGTCCATGCCAAGGGAAAGGGGTACAAGCCCCTGCGGTCCCGCCACTGTAGAGGCTGGGAGGCTGCACCATGACACTGCCGTAGGGTGGGAAGTCGCAGTCTCTGTCAATGCCTGAGCCAGGAGACCTGACATGGATAAATTCCGGACGGCCTACGGAGTATGGGCCAGGGTATGTTTCATGCCCATAAAGGGGCGGTATGCGCAACACCACCACACGTAATCGTATCTTTCTCACAGTCATGCTTATCCTGCTCGTGCCAACCCTCCTCTTTTCGATGGCACACGTCGAAAAGGAGGGGAAGGCTCCCGACCGCGTCGTCAGTCTCTCCCCCAATGTAACCGAGACGATCTTTGCACTGGGCAAAGGGGAGACGCTCATCGGGCGCAGTGACTACTGCAACTACCCTGAGGAGGCGCTCGCCCTTCCGTCGGTGGGCACCCTCTACAACCCTTCACTCGAGAAGATGCTCTCCCTCGAGCCGACCCTGGTGATCAGCAGCGCCTTCTCCGGTGACCAATTCCTTGCTGCCGTCGAGAAGGCGGGCATCGAGGTCCTGCAACTGGATGCCCAGGAGACCTTCAACGGTACCTATGATCTCATCCGCTCCATTGCTGACGCCGTCGATGCCGATGAGCGCGGGGAGCTCTTGATCCTCTCCATGCAGAACACGGTGCGCGAGATCGCCATCAAGGCGCAGACGGGGAGCCGGCCAACCGTCTACATGGCCCTCGACTTCGGCTCCTTCGACTCGGCGGCCACCGGCGACACCTTCCTCAGCGAGATGATCGAGATGGCAGGCGGGGACAACGTCGCCAAGGATGGTCTCCACTGGACCTACTCCAAGGAGATGCTGCTCTTCCACGACCCCGAGATCATCCTCCTTGCCCCCCGCTGGGGCGAGAGTGCCGAAGAGACGGTCGCCGCCTTCAAAAACACCAAGCCCTACAGCGATCTGGGAGGGAGGATCCTCACCTTCGATGCCGATATGATCAGCCGCCAGGGGCCGCGCAGTGCAGAGGCCCTCAAACTCCTCTACAATTTGGTCCATAGCGGAGAGTAGAGCGTGAGACGGACGCTCAACTCGATCCTCATCACCCTCACCCTGCTGCTCGCCCTTGCCGCCCTGACCCTCGGACCCTCGGACATCTCCGTCGGCGAG
>CALFMX010000118.1 GCA_937902565.1 uncultured Spirochaetales bacterium | reverse complement strand
ACGGACCTCGGTCACCTCACTGAACATCACCGTCGCCCCGCCTGAGACCAGAAGGTCACTTGCCCATCCGGCTGCAGGGTTGGCGCTGACGCCACTGAACGCGTCCGAGCCGCCACACTGCATGCCGATAACGAGCTTCTCCAGAGGAAGCGTGGTGCGTGTGCGCGTGTTGAGGATCTTCAGCTTGGCATCGGCCATCTTCAAGAGCGCATCCATCATGGCACCGTAGCCATGATAGTGCTGCAGGATGATGACGTTATCGGGGGTGTTCTCCTCAGGGGTGAGGAGACGCTCGACGGTCAGCTTCTCACAGCCGAGGCCGACGACCATGATCTGGCCCCCGAAGTTGGGGTTCTTGATGGTGTTGTGGATCGAACGGATCGGGATGACCGCATCGGGTGCATCGATGGCAACCCCACAGCCGTAGGCGTGGTTGATGGCAACCACCCCGTCAACGTTGGGGTACTTGGGCAGCAGCTCTGAGCGAATCCTGCCCATCACCTGGTCCACCACCCCGCTGACACACTGCACCGTCGTCGTGATCGCGAGAAGGTTGCGTGTCCCTGCATAGCGGTGACCCTCCAGGGCAAAGCCCTCGAAGGTGGTCCTCCTTGGTTTTGGAAGGGTTATGTGGGGCGCCTGGGTGAAGGTCAGTTTCTCCAATGGCGGCTGGGCAGGCAGACCGAGGGAGTGCTCGTTGATCCAATCCCCCTCTTCGGTGTCCTGGTTGAGGTAGCCGAGGACCACGCCGTAGCGGATGACCTCATCCCCCTTCTTCATCCCCTTGAGGGCCACCTTGTGGCCCTGGGGGATGTCGCTCTTGAGGGTGATGCCGTCAAGGACATCCCCCTTGTGTGCAGCCTCGGTGACGATGGCTACCGTATCGATATCTTCTAGTTTGATCAGACGTGCGTTCATTGCCATTCTCCTTCACATGCAGTGACTCGGGTGCTCTCCCGACAATACTATCTACCAAATATATGTACAATCCAGCAATTCAATTCCAATCACAATACCATCCCCCATACCGGAATCGAGAGGAGCGAGAGGGCTGTAGAGAGAATCACCAACTTCGTTGCATACACCGAATCACCGCCATACTTGGAGGCGAGGATCACCGTTGACGAGCCCCCCGGCATTGCCGCGAGGATTACCGAGACTCCACTCACCATAGGGTCGATAGCCAGCAGCCTGCAGGCTATCAAGGTGACCAGGGGGATAAGGACGAGGCGGATGATTGAGTAGAACACCAGGTTTGCATCAAGCCTCATATGTTCGCGATCCATCTCGGTGAAGAGCCCTCCGATGAGGAGCATCGAGAGGGCGGTAGTAGAACCACCGAGCGATGAGAGTGTCTGTGAGAGGAATACAGGGATACGCAATTGGGTGATCATCAGAACAAGCCCGATGTAGACAGCGACCATGCAGGGGTGGAGGAGGACCTTCCTGACCGCCTCCCCCCTTGAGACATGTTCGGTATTGAAGATGGCAAGGCCGGCACTCCACATCATCACACGCTGGGGGATGAGGTAGATGGAGGCATACATATATCCCAGAGGCCCGAAGAGCTCGCCGGCGATGGGAAGGCCGATGAAGCCCGCGTTTGAGATGAGGATGCCGTAGCGCAATACCTTGGCCTTGGCTTCCTCGGTCTTCGAGAAGAGCGTACGCGACAACAGGAGACTGAAGAGCTGGATGGCCAAGGAGACGGCGAGTACCAGTGCAAGGGTGATAAACAAGTCTGAGCTCAGCTCAATTTGAAACGAGAGGATGATTGAACACGGGAGGGTGACGTAGAGGACAAGATCGGTGAGCACCCCCTTGGATGACTCACCGAGAATCTTGAAATGCCTCAGGGCGGCTCCAACAGCGAGCAGCACAAAGAGCTGCCCCTGTAGGCTCCACAAGCTGACAATATCCATCTAGCGGACCATCGCCGGCCGCTTCGGGTCGAATGTCCAGCCTTTGATGAGGTACTGCATCCCCATCGCGTCATCACGGGCGCCGAGGCAGTGCTCGGTATAGACCTTGTTCGCTGCAAGGACCTGCTCCCGGTCGACGGTGATGCCGAGACCCGGCTCATCGGTGACGGTCAGATGGCCATCCTCGATCTTCGGCGGCTTGACGGTGAGGCGTTCGATCCCCTCCTGCCAGATCCAGTGGGTGTCCACTGCCGTGGGATTGCCCGGCACTGCCGCACCGACATGGGCCATCATGGCAAGCGAGATATCGAAGTGGTTGTTGGAGTGAGAGCCCCAGGTGAGGCCGAACTCGTCGCACATCTGCCCTACCCTCACCGCCCCCTTCATCGTCCAGAAGTGGCAGTCGGCGAGCGGGATGTCAACACTCTGCAAGCTCAGTGAGTGGCCGAACTGCCGCCAATCGGTGGCGATCATGTTGGTGGCGGTGGGAAGGCCGGTTGCACGGCGGAACTCACTGAGGATCTCACGCCCGCTGTAGCCACGTTCAGCTCCGCAGGGATCCTCACAGTAGGTGAGGATGCCATGCATATCCTTGCACAGCTCGATAGCGTCCTTGAGCAGCCACCCCCCGTTGGGGTCGAGGGTCATACGAGAGTCAGGAAAGGCCTTCTTCAGCGCCCTGATGACCTTCATCTCCTCCGCTCCGGTAAGGACCCCACCCTTGAGCTTGAAGTCCTCAAAGCCGTAGAGATCCTTGGTTGCCCGGGCAAGCTCAACAATCGCATCACTATCCATCGCCTCCTCATGGCGCAGGCGATACCAGGCAACAGGGTTCTCCAGATCGTGGTAGTAGGGCAGATCTGTCTTTGTGCGATCGGCGACAAAGAAGAGGTAACTGAGCACCTTCACCCGGGAGCGGACCTTGCCATCGCCAAGCAGGGAGGCGACCGGTACCTCAAGGTACTGGCCCAAGAGGTCGAGAAGCGGTGCCTCGATTGCAGTCACCACATGGATGCCGGTCCGCAGGTCAAAGGTCTGGAGGCCCCGCTCGTCACTCTCGTCGTGGCCGAGCGCTTCCTTGACCTTGAGCAGTGTCTGGTTGTACTCACTGAGCTTGCTCCCCTCGACGACGTGGCGCACCTTCAACAGGGCGTTGGTGATCTTCTCTCCACCTGGCACCTCTCCCACCCCGGTATTGCCTTGGCTGTCCGTCAGGATGACGACGTTCCGGGTAAAGAACGGAGCGTGGGCTCCACTGAGGTTAAGTAGCATGCAGTCCTTGCCTGCTACGGGAAATACTTCCATCTTCTCAATGATTGGTATCATGGGTCTCCTCCATCTCGGGATATTCTTTCATAAGTACTCACCAATAGGCTATAACGGTTTTTTCAATCTGTCAATTTAATGTATAAAATAATTGCTAATATTTTTAATTTTTATAATATCGTTAGAATTAAATGAGTGAATACAGCAATGTCTTGCTCTCCACCTTCGGTGAACAGCTCTCCACCGCCATACCATAACCCCCATTCAGGCAATTCCCCTTGATGTGTCCGTGATTCTGGAATTGCCGATCCACAATTGGTCTCATCACTGACAACACTATCCATACCTACCCTCTTGGTTCTTGGAGAAACGGGCAGCAATGCTGTGAGATTACGTGGTGTTTGCACATGGGAATATCAAATAATCTTATATATTAAATTCTAGTTTGTCTGGAATATATAATATTAGTTGATTTATTACATATAGTGTCATATACTATGGACACCATGATGTTCTGGTCTCTCCTTGATCGGGAGATCGGGCACCACCACCTTGTTCTGTGACGGGCCGTGTTGGCCAGTGGAGAGCAGAAGATGCGTTGAGCAGGAGAGAAGATGCTACCAATCGGTGTATTAGTCAACAGTGCGACAATCATAGGCGGGAGCCTCGTAGGCGTCCTAGGAACAAAAGTGCTCCCCGCACAGATCCTTCTCTCCTTGACTCCTGCATTTGGCTTGAGTGCAGTGGGGATTGGTATAGTCAACTGTGTCAAGCTGGAAACGTTGCCTGTAGTCGTGCTTGCCCTCATCATCGGAACCCTCGTCGGTGAGGCCCTCAAGCTTGAACAGAGTGCGAATCGGGGCATACACAAACTCGGTTCCTTCATGACAATTCCCGATAAGGAGCTCTTCCTCTCTCTTGTCGTCCTCTTCTGCTTTAGTGGCACGGGCATCTTTGGTTCAATTTCTGCGGGGATGAACGGTGATTTTTCAATCCTCTACACCAAAGCTATCCTTGATTTCTTCACGGCGTTCTCCTTTGCCGCGACATTGGGCATGGCTCCCGCCCTCATCGCCCTTCCACAGTTCGCCATCCAGGCACTGCTCTTTCATATTGCTGCCCTAGCACTCAAATCGGTGGATTTGCAAACCATCGGGAATTTCCAGGCTGTGGGCGGGCTTATCACCATTGCCATCGGTATCAGAATCCTGAAGATCAAGGATATGAATGCGCTCAACTACACCCCAGCGCTCATCTTGGTCTTTCCGTTGACCAAACTATGGAGTCTTATCGGCCCCTCGTGAGAATTCTTGCCAAACCGCCTCAAATCACTCCATTGAGCGTTATCAGTGGGTGATGAAGGACTCACCCATGATTCCGTATCATGTCCCCAATTATATATGTTATCTATACATAATATCGAACGTCCACCAAAGCGTGTATGTAGTCAGCTAAGACCTCTGTCAAGACAGGATAGCTAGAAAATAAGGAATTTCATGCTACCTGTTCTTTAATATCGTCTTCCCCAACGGGGAAACATCCTTTGTTATAGACTTCATCCGGTATCTGGTAATCCAGTCCTTGATGAGGTCGTTCGCTATTGAAAGAAACGATGAAGCTTGACAGTCCTGCTTCCAGTTCTTTCATCGTCCTCCAGTCGTGAAGGAATATGCACTCATACTTCAGAGTCAGCCAAGTCCGCTCGATATAGACATTGTCCAGACATCTGCCAATCCCATCCATGCTTATCTCAATCCCATAGCTCTGCAATGCCTCGATGAACTCATTGCTGCAGAATTGAGATCCGCAGTCGGTGTTGAAGATGGCCGGGACCCCATACCTGGCTACAGCCTCATGCAGGCAATTGAGGCAGAACTCGGCGTCCATAGACTCACTGAGGTTCCAGCTCAGGATCTTTCTGCTGTACAAATCAATGATCGCCGTCAAGTAGACCATCCTCCCGTCAAGCTTGATGTAGGTGATATCCGTAGCCCAGACCTGATTGACATAGGCAATGGTCTTTCCTCTCAGCAGGTATGGGTACTTCTTGAATTTCCTTTTCGGAGGCCTGGTGGCCTTAAACCTGGGCCTAAGTCCTTTGAGACCCAACCGTTGGTACATGAGCCTGACCCGCTTCTCCGTGGCTTCCGGATGGCCGTTCCGCATCATATAGTGACTCATCTTCCGATACCCGTAGGTAGGATGGGCCTCCCATGCATCCAATACAGCTGAGGCAAAGGCCAGCTCGCTCTCCTTCTTTGCATCAAGCTGTCTCTGTCGCTCTTGCCTCGCATCTTTGTCCTGCTGCGCTTTCCACCTGTAGTAACCGCTACGGCTTATATCCAGCAGCCTGCACTGATCTGCGATAGAAAGTCCAATTCCGGTACCCTGGAGCTCGTGGGCGATATCCTCGTCCACGAGCTCATACAGCGTCAGTCCTCTATACCCAACTTTTTTTTTAGGATCGCCACCTCAAGCTGGTGTTTCCCCAGCTCAATGAAGGTCTCTTGCTGGATCTTCTTGCTCTCCTCCAGCTCCTTTCGGAGCTTCTGCAGCTCTTTGCTGAACTCTCCGTTGAGGAATGCCTTCTTCCAGGTTGTCACCATGCTTGGTGAAATCCCAAATTGAGCTGCTATTTCAGCAACCGGCCTCTTTTCCTTGATTGCTTCAACCGCTACTTCCTTCTTGAATGATTCGCTGTAAGTTTTCCTGTTCCGTCCCATGTTCTGCTCCGTTTTTGAACGGTAACAGTAATTCGTTATTTTAACACCTCCCTGTCTCGGTTTGTGGTCTTATTATAGTTGATATCTTGGCAATTCGTGTATGCGTACCGGTGATGTGGTGCCCATTGACAAGAGTCCATTTTGGGACTATTGTTTAAGTGTCCCAAAATGGACTCTTGCCCTGCTCGTGTAGATGGAAGAAGAGAGTGCCAGATATGGGAGGGCAATGGAGGACATTGATGAGTTCCATAGCACAAGAACAGCTAGAACTGGTTATCCAGCAGTTCAAGGAGCTGACGGGGGTCTATCGTGGCGCTGTAAGTCATTCAGGGGTCTCGGAGAATGAGTTTTGGATCTGGTATACCCTCACGGTTTCCGATGAGGAGTACTCACAGCAAGATATCTGTCTGGCATGGTCTTTGCCGAAGCAGACAGTCAACAACATCATTACGCAAATGGTGCACAAGGGGTATGCAGTTCTTGAGGTTGTGCCGGACACCCGCAATCGTAAGATCATCCAGTTGACCGAACAAGGCAGAGCATATGGCAGAGCCCTGGTCATGCCTGTCCTTACTGCAGAAGAGCGGGCACTGAGCCGTTTGGATCCCCAGGAGCTCTTTGCTTGCTCTAGGGTGCTCAGCACATTCATCGGTTTCCTCACGCAAGAGTTCGATGCAATAGAGACCACAACACATGATCAGGGGTGATGGCTTGGGAGCATGGATGATTGCATGGGCGCACCATGGGATGCACGCGCCATGCCCGCTATACCCATTGGCTTGATGAAAGAGATTGGGTGCGACGAATGATATGCCGAGGTTCAGTATGAGATCATGTGTTCAGTGTGTAACCTACCTGATAGTACTTGGGGTAACCGCCTTCATCCTTGGCAGGGTTGTACCAAAACGGTGGTTCCGCCACGACCAATTTCCGTTCCATGTAGCAAATCCGCAAAAGGAGAGCGATTTGTATAACGCCTTGGGGGTGAAGACGTGGAAGGACAAGCTCCCTGATATGAGTGTAATACTGCCCGGTGTACTGCCGTCGAAACGGCTTCCGGCGACGATCACACCAGAGCACATCATGATGATGGTAGAGGAGACCTGTATTGCAGAGTGGGTCCACCTCCTATTGCTGCTGCTGGGCTCAGTCTGCTTCATCATCTGGAAAAACGTAGTGTGCCGGATCATTTCAATTGTGTATGGTGTAGGCAATCTTCTCTATATCATCATCCAACGATACAACCGGCCCAAGCTGCTGCGACTCCTGGAGATATCATGAGCACAGAGGTTGGCATAAGACCCACGGTCGGGAGATATCGTATGAAGAGAGTACTACTATTGAGTTGCAGTACAGGCAGTGGCCACAACTCCTGTGCAGGAGCTATCAAAGAATATTTCTCGCTCCAAGAATTGGTCTGCACGGTTCGTGATGCGTTTGATTTCATATCGACACGAGCATCCCGCTTCATATCATGGGGGCATAGTTTCATGTACCGGTATCTGCCTGGGCTCTTCAAATGGGGGTATCGCTACAGTGAGGATCACCCCTCGCTCTTTGAGGATCGTTCAGCAGTCCATCAGTTTCTGGTCTCTGGCATAGGGGAGCTCGGGCAGTACATAAGTGAAGGGGGGTATGATACGGTAATCTGCACCCATATCCTGTCCGCCATCATGCTGACGCACCTGCAAGAACAGAGCCCTCTATCTATAGGGACCGCGTTTGTGGCCACCGACTATACCTGTTATCCTGGAGTGGGTGCCTGCAGGTTGGAGCACGTATTCGTACCTGATTGCACGTATGTTGAAGCGTACAGCAATACGGGGATTCCCTGGTTCAAGATCGTAGCCACCGGCATCCCCGTTCATCCTGAATTCTTCCGACGAACTGAAAAACACCTCGCCAAGGGCCAGTTGAACATCAAGGAAACGAGTGTTCATCTCTTGATGATGGGCGGGAGCATGGGGTGTGGCCCCATGGAGGAGGTCGTGCATCATGTGGCACGGAAACTGCCCGAATGGGCGGAGGTTACCATCATGTGTGGAACGAACAAACGTCTCTACAGAACGCTGGACCGCCGATACCGCTTATATGGGAACATCCACATTATCGGATACTCCGATGCCGTCTCCCTCTATATGGACGCCGCCGATCTCTATGTGACAAAGCCGGGAGGGATCAGCGTAACCGAAGCAGCGACAAAGAACCTTCCCATGGTCTTCGTAAATGCCGTAGCAGGGTGTGAACAATACAACATGGAATTCTTTCTGAAGATGGGTGGCGCCGTCACCGCTGACACCCCCTACGAACTAGCTGCAACGAGCATCGACCTGCTCTGCTCCCCTGTTAAGCGACGCTCCATGGAGAATAGGCTACGAAAGTGGTCCCGGCTCGATGGAGCAGAGAACATCTATCGGGAGTTGCAACAGGCTGAACCCATGGTGCGAGTGGAAGCGGGCAGGGAAGGGCTGGGAGAGTGCTAGGTTGCATGTTTGTCGTACTGTTCAATGTGCTGTTTTTCACGCACGGTACAAGATTGCCTCAGGTGGAAACCTCTTGAGTGTTTGTTGATTTCAGGAGCAGGAGAAATGTACACATCATCTATTGTAGACTATCGAGAATTGAAGCTCAGAAAACTTGACACCCCTGAATTCTCTCACTTGAAATTGTTGGGGTTCTGGCCATTGTTCGGATTGTTGTTCTTGATGGTCGAACGGGTTTGGATCAGGGGGAGCTACACCCCGATCCACTGTGCATTCGATGACATGATACCGTTTTGTGAGTATTTCTTGATCCCGTACCTCTTATGGTTCGTCTTTCTGGTCGGTATCCATATCTATACGTTGCTCTATGATGTTGAATCTTTCAGGAAATTGATGAAGTTCATCGCTATCTCCTACTCTGCGGCAATCTTGATCTATATCCTCTTTCCCAACTGCCAGGAGCTACGGCCGGAGACCTTTGCGCGGGAGAATGGGTTTACGCGCTTCATGATGGGTTTCTATGAGTTTGATACCAATACCAATGTCTGCCCATCAATCCATGTAATAGGGTCCGTGGCAATACTGCTTTGCGCATGGTACAGCAAGCACTTCAGGTCCACCGGTTGGCGTGTGGTATCGGTGGTTGTGGCAACCCTGCTCTCCGTTTCAACGGTGTTTGTCAAGCAGCACTCCATTCTGGACCTGCTTGCGGCAATCCCGATTTGTGTCATTGCCTATCACTTCTCCTACGGTCAGCAGCGCAGGCGGACACCGACACGATTAGTGTATATCAAAAGGCACGGAACACCATGAAGGGGGGTGTAAAGGAGAGTGCGCTGCTTGTAGCCTTTGGTGTCTGCCTGTTTGTTGCGCTCAGCAATCTTTCGATGGTACTTGGATTCCTGGCAAGGATCATCCAGCTTCTCCTGCCAATCATCAACGGGCTCATCCTTGCCATCTTCATCAACGTCCCCGTAGTCGGGATACGGAGGCGGCTCGACCGACTCTTCGGGAGGATGAAAAAGCCGCTGTCAAGGAAACTGGTCCACGGTATCAGCGTGGGCGTTGCACTGGTGTTCATCCTCCTCGTTCTGGCTCTGGTTCTGGTGTTGTTTCTGCCTAAGCTCATCCGCTCCGTACAAAGCATCTATGAGAAGACCAAGGTCAATATCCCCCAATGGCTTGTATTTTTGAAAACCCATGATCTGAATGCAACGTGGCTGGAAGCGTTCCTTGCGAGCCTCAATATGGATACGGTGATGCAGACCATCTCCGATAGCATGAACAAAGTCTTTGCCCATACGAAGAGTATCCTCTCTTCCACGCTCGACATCTCGATGACCGCAATCTTTGCAACCATTGTCTGCGTGTATGCCCTCTTGGGCAAGGAACGCCTCTGCCGTCACGCTCACAAGATGGTTTGTGCATACCTGGAACCGAAATGGGCGGGACGCATCCTCCGATTTACCACGATGTTTTCCACGTCCTTTTCCAGCTTCCTGACCGGACAGTGTGCAGAGGCCGTTATTCTCGGCACATTGATGGGTGTGGCATTCACAATCTTCAAAGTGCCCTATGCAAGCATTATTGCGGTATTGACAGCAGTGTGTGCCATTATCCCGTATGCCGGGGCATTCATCTCCGGCTCGGTCAGTGTAATCCTGACCTTGTTGGTCGACCCGGCAGCGGTGCTGCGGTGCCTGGTTGTCTACAGCGTCGTCCAATTCATAGAGAACCAGTTCATCTATCCTCGTGTGGTGGGGGGAGCGGTTGGATTGCCACCTCTATACACACTGTTTGCGGCAATGGTCGGCGGCAAGCTATTCGGTGTGCTTGGTATCATTTTCTTTATTCCGCTTGCCGCTGTGACCATTGCGCTCATCAAGGAGGATGTGGCAATCCGCCTGGAGGGGCCAATGAGAGGAGAGGTGCAATAGGATGGGAAGTAGAGGCAACAAAGTTCTGCAATTCTTGCTCAATCCACGGCTATTGATCTGTGTAGCCATCGCATGGCTGATAACAAATGGGTGGTCCTATATCTTGTTTGGCATTGGAACGTACTTTGAGATCTCCTGGATGACAACGATAGCCGGTGCGTATATCACCTTCCTTTGGTTGCCGATATCACCGGAGAAGATTGCCACCTTCGCCATCGCCATCGCTTTGTTGCGCTGGCTCTTCCCCAATGACCAGAAGACCCTTGCAGTGTTGATGGATTTCTATCACAAAGCCACAACCGCAATCATGGATAAGAAGGCGAGGAGAAAAATCAGAGATGAAAGAAGACAAATATGTGAACGAGCGTCTGATGAGGGATAGGATCAGCATCCTGGTCACCTTCGACAAGACCTACATCAAGCCTTTCCGGGTCATGATAAAGTCACTGTCGATCAACAACCCAAAAGAGGCCTTCCATGTCTGGCTCCTGCACAGCGCCATCCCGCAAGAAGATGTCTTGCTCTTGTCAGAGTACTGCAGCGCCCATCGCATGACATTGACCACGATAGATGTTGACCGTGCGTTGTTTCACAATGCCCCGATCTCGAAACAATATCCGCAGGAGATGTACTATCGCCTGTTGGCACCGTGGATTTTGCCGAAGAGCCTGGATCGGGTGATCTATCTTGATCCGGATATCCTTGTGATCAATTCGATACGGCCGCTGTGGGAGGTGGCGTTGGGTGATTACTCCTTTGCTGCATCCTCCCATAGCGGCGTGTTCGAGATCGTGAATGGGGTGAACCGAGTTCGTCTTGGCAATGAGCACGACTACTTCAATACCGGGGTCCTGTATATGGATCTGAAGAAAATCCGGCTCATCGGTGATGTAGAGGAGATTTTCAGTTGTGTACGAGAGAGAGAAGGGGAGCTGCTATTGCCTGACCAGGATGTCTTCAACCTCATCTATGGGTCACAGATCCTACAGATGGATGATAGCATCTTCAACTATGATGCACGCTATTTCTCTGCGTATGTGTTCAAGAGCAAGGGGCGGCATGATCTGGACTGGGTGTTGAAGCATACCATTATCCTGCACTTCTGCGGGAAGCAGAAACCGTGGAAAAAGAGATACACTGGACTCTTCTCTGCTCTGTATAAACACTATATGATTCTCTCCGATCGAGAAGGAGTGTACTCTATCAGATGAACAGCGGACACCTTATCAAGTGCGTTCTGTACATAATACAGGGGGTTATCGTAGGTATCACGGCGATTCTTCCCGGGGTAAGCGGTGGCGTTCTCTGCGTTGCATTTGGCATCTATGAGCCGATGATGGCGCTCTTGACCCACCCGTTCACATCGTTTAGGACCTCCTACAAGATGTTTGTGCCATTCCTGCTTGGATGGGTATTCGGCTTCATCTTTCTTGCAAGAGGAGTGCAGGTGCTTTTTGAACGCTCCTCGACCATCGCTCTCATGCTCTTCTTCGGTCTCATCTGCGGAACGCTGCCAGAACTCTTCAGGACCTCCGGGGAAAATAGCAACAATCAGAGCTGGACTCCATGTATCTTGACCCTGTCTCTTGCCTACCTGCTCTTTCATATCCTGGAGAACAGCCATTCGGTAACGATGGCACCCTCGTTCATGGGGTATGTAATCAGCGGGCTTGTGTGGGGGCTGTCCCTCATCATACCGGGACTCAATTCATCATCCCTGCTGATCTTTCTGGGGCTGTATGAACCGCTGACTCGAGGGATAGGGACCCTCGATTTGAGTGTCATCGTCCCGTTTCTGATCGGCATCATTGTCACGGTACTCTCCCTTGCACGACTCGTCACCCTGTTGTTCGATAGGCACTACGTTGTTGTTTCACGTGTGATCCTGGGGTTTGTGATCGCCTCTTCCTTGAAGATAGTGCCCGATGAGTTTGAAAGCCTTCCCGTGCTTCTAGCCGCCCTTGCATGCTTTGCTGCAGGCTTTCTTGTTGCCTACACAATCGATCGTGCACGATGCAGACAGAACGACATTGCCCACACCAGCCAACGACCCCGCACGTGAAAGAGAGTGAGGATGGGTGAGCCTGTGTCGGAAGTCCAATTCCCTGGTGGTTGGATTTCTTGCAGTTCAACTCGGGGGAGGGTATGCTCTAGTTGATAGCGGAGGGTCTTCTATGAAGCAGGGTGTGGCTGCCAAGGCAGTGGTGAAGTTCATCTCCTCCTTTGTCGTGGCGGCGTTGCTGTTGTTTGTACCCGCCGGAACCCTCGATTACCCCAACGGGTGGTTGTTTCTCGCTCTCCTCTTCACTCCCATGGCACTCTTCGGTCTGTTCCTGCTCATCAAGCATCCTCTCCTCCTTGCCCGGCGCCTGGAGGGGAAGGAGGAGCAGGGAGAACAAAAGATGGTGGCGTTTCTGGGCGCGCTCCTCTTTGTGGCGGGCTTTCTCTCTGCCGGCCTCGATGAGCGGTACCGGTGGACCACCGTACCGGTGTGGGGCGTTGCTGTTGCCTCGATCATCTTTCTTGGAGGCTACGGACTCTTTGTGGCGGTCATGATGCAGAATGAGTACCTCTCTCGCACCATCACGGTGGAGAGCGCCCAGACGGTCATCGATACCGGTCTCTACAGCATCGTGCGCCACCCGATGTATGGCGCCTCCACCATCATGTTCCTCGCCATGCCCCTGGTGCTGGGCTCGTTTGTCTCGTTTGTGATCTTCCTCTTCTACCCGTTGCTCATGGTGAAGCGCATCGCTGGTGAGGAGGAGGTACTGGAGCGGGAGCTTGAGGGGTACAGCGAGTACAAGGCCCGGGTGCGCTATCGCCTCATTCCCTGGCTATGGTAGGATGGGGCCATGAATCTTACTGTAGCACTCCTGCAATTGAAGCCCACCGGATCGGTGGAGGGCAACCTGGAGAAGGGGATCGCCGCCTGCACCGAAGCGAAGGCAATGGGCAGCGATATCGCCCTCTTTCCCGAGATGTGGTCGTGTGGCTATGACCTGGCAGCGGATAGGGAGGCCATCGCCCGGCAAGCCATTGCCCCCTCCGGCCCCTTCGTCTCAGCCTTTGCCCGCCTGGCCCGAGAACTCGATATGGCCATCGCCATCACCTATCTGGAGGCGGACGCATCACGCTGGTACAACACCCTCAGCCTCTTCGACCGCCATGGAAAAGAGACGCTACGCTACCGTAAGGTCCACACCTGTGACTTTGACCGGGAGCGGTACCTTGGCGCAGGTGACGACTTCTTTGTGGTCGACCTCGATACTGATGCCGGTCCGGTGAAGGTCGGCTCAATGATCTGCTACGACCGTGAGTTTGCCGAGAGCGCCCGGATCCTGATGCTCAAGGGGGCTGAGGTGATCCTCGTCCCCAATGCCTGCCCGATGGAGGTCAACCGCCTCTGCCAGCTGCGCTGTCGTGCCTTTGAGAACATGGTGGGGATTGCCACAGCCAACTACTGCGAAGGAACGCCGGACTGCAACGGCCACTCCTCGGCCTTCGATGGGGTGGCATACCATTCTGATGGCAGCTATCGGGAGATGTGCATCCTCGAGGCCAGGGCTGAGGAGGGGATTGTTCTTGCACACTTCGACCTCGCTTTGATGCGGGCCTACCGCTTGAGCGAGGTGCATGGCAACGCCTATCGACGGCCGCGCTGTTATGGGATACTTGTCAGTGATGAGGTCAATGAGCCGTTTATTAGACGTGATAGGGTAGAGCGATGAGACGAGAGATAGAGTGGGCGAAGATCAACGCAGCGAGTATCGACCGGTGGGTCGAGGAGGGGTGGCAGTGGGGCGTTCCCATCGACTGTGAGACCTACACAAGAGCACTCTCAGGCGAGTGGTCGCTGCTGTTGACCCCGACCAAGCCGGTACCCAAGAGCTGGTTTCCCCCGCTTGAGGGGGTGCGGGTGCTGGGGTTGGCCAGCGGGGGAGGGCAGCAGATGCCGATCTTTGCCGCACGGGGGGCGGTATGTACCCTCCTTGAGTACTCAGAGCGGCAGATTCGAAGCGATGTGATGGTAGCAGAGCGCGAGGGGTACCCCCTTGAGGTGGTACATGCCGATATGAGCCGTCCCCTGCCGTTTGGAGACGAGAGCTTTGACCTGATCTTCCACCCCGTCTCAAACTGCTATATCGAGGAGGTCATCCCAGTGTGGAGGGAGTGCCACCGGATCCTCAGAAGCGGGGGCCTCTTGATGGCAGGTCTGGACAATGGGGTCAACTTCACGGTCAGCACGGATGAGCGGACCATCATCCACCCCCTCCCCTTCAACCCGGTCAAGGATCCTGCCCTCCTTGAGGTGCTCGAACAGGAGGACTCGGGCATCCAGTTCTCCCACACCCTCGAGGAGCAGGTCAGGGGCCAGCTCAAGGCGGGCTTTGCCCTCGTCGACCTCTACGAGGATACCAACGGCAGCGGCTTCCTCCATGAGATGGGGATCCCGACCTTCTGGGCGACGCTGGCCCGGAAATGAGGGATTACAGACTCTCCTTGTAGCCGATCCCCCACTCCTCCATGGCACTGATGATCGGGCGCATCGATTGGCCCAGCTCGCTGAGGGAGTACTCCACCCTGGGAGGGACCTCCGGGTATTCGGTGCGGGTGACGAGACCATCAGCCTCCATCGATCGAAGGCTTTCCGTCAGCATCTTCTGGCTGATACCTTCCAGGCTCCTCATGAGTTCATTGAACCGCCAGGGGCGGGAGAGGAGGCTCATATCAGCTATACGGGGGAAATCATCCTACACGCTCCACCCTTTTCCATCGGGAGGAGCTTTGATGAGCGGGCAGGCATCGAGGTGTGGGCCCTGCCTGGTCCATCGGGCGCAGTGCAGGGGCAGTAAAAATACCCCCTATATCGGGATCAAAAGATAGCGCATAGAATGTACTCTTATGATAGACTTCCCGTAAGGGGGCTGGTATGAGAGATGGATTTGTCAAGGTAGCTGTTGCTGCAATCGAGGTGACTGTAGCGGACATCGAAGCCAATATCGCCAAGATCATAGCCGTGATCGACGATGCGGTTGCCCAGGATGTGCGCATCCTGGTCCTCCCTGAATTGGTGACTACCGCCCTCAGCTGTGGCGATCTCTTCTTCCAACACCAGTTGCAGCAGAAGATCGGGGAGGGCATCGTCGAGGTGCTCAAGGCGAGTGAGAGAAGTGATCTGCTCATCATCCTCGGCTCCCCCATCATCGTCTGCGGGGCGCTCTACAACTCTGCCGTGGTTATACAGGGTGGCCGCCTCCTCGGTGTCGTGCCGAAGGAACACCTCATCTCACCGTGTGGCATCGACCAACGGCGGTGGTTCGTCCACCCGAGGACAACGTACCGGGAGACCGAGCTCTTCGGGCAAAAAACGTGGTTTGGCACCGACCTGCTCTTCAAGTGCACGACGATGAATGATTTGGTCGTCGGGTGTGAGATCGGGGTGGACCTCTACAACATCTCGCCGCCAAGCAGTCGGCTCGCCGTGGGCGTGGCGACGATCATTGCCAACCCTGCGGTGATCAACGAGCTTGTCGGCTCTCGTGACTACCAGAGCCTCCTTACGCGGCACCAGAGTGCCAAGCTCGCCTGCGCCTACCTCTATAGCGGCGGAGGGGAGGGGGAGTCCACCACCGATTTTGTCTACACCCCCCACCTGATCATCGCTGAGAACGGACGATGCCTGGCACAGAGCATCGATGAGAGCGGCGTCCTCCTCATCAGCGAGATCGACGTTGAACGTCTCGCCCTTGAGCGCCGAAGGCGGCAGATCACCGCGTGTGACATGTCCTTCACCAGTATCCCCTTCTCCCTGGAGGTGCGCCCCACCACCCTCACCCGTACCTTCCTGACCCATCCCTTCGTCCCCAATGTCGAGGAACGCGGCGAGCGGCTTGAGCGCATACTCACCATCCAGGCCCTCGCCTTGAAGAAGCGCCTCCAGCATACGGGTATCAAGCGCGTCATCCTCGGCCTCTCCGGCGGCCTTGATTCGACCCTCGCCCTCCTGGTCTGCATCCGGACCATCGATATGCTGGGCCTGGACCGTAGCAGTGTCATTGGTGTCTCGATGCCGGGGTTTGGCACGACGGAGCGGACACGCGGCAACAGCGAGGCGTCCGCCGAACTCTTGGGCATCGACTTCAGGACGATCCCGATCGCAGAGGCGGTGGCCCAGCACTTCAAGGATATCGGTCATGACCCGAGCGTGCATGACGCGACCTATGAGAACAGCCAGGCACGGGAGCGTACCCAGATTCTCATGGACCTGGCCAATAGCCTGGGAGCCCTGGTCATCGGGACCGGGGACCTGAGCGAGCTCGCCCTGGGGTGGGCGACCTACAATGGGGACCAGATGTCGATGTACAGCCTCAACGGGTCGGTCGCCAAGACCCTGGCACGAGAGTTGGTACGCTACGAGGCAAGCCGCTTTGATGAGCCGCTGCGGTCGATCATCACCGATATCGTCGATACCCCGGTCAGCCCCGAGCTGCTGCCTGCCAAGGAGGGGTCCATCACACAGAAGACCGAGGAGATCCTCGGTCCCTACGAGGTGCATGATTTCTTCCTCTACTACATCCTGCGTTGGGGCTTTGGGCCGAAGAAGGTGCTGCGCCTTGCCGAGAGCGCCTTTGGGGGGACCTATACCAAGAAGGAGCTGGAGACGTGGCTCGCCACTTTCTATCGACGCTTCATCAGCCAACAGTTCAAGCGCTCATGCATGCCCGATGGACCGAAGATCGGCTCGGTAGCGCTTTCGCCGCGTTCAGCGTTCGTCATGCCCAGTGATGCGAGTGCTGACCTCTGGCTCTCTGAAGTAGATAGCAATTTTGTATAGGAATTCTACAATATAAGGGACGATTGTTTGTAATCCTTTCGCTCTTCTGCTGTTATAGGTAGTGAGGAGCGTATCTTACCATCATGCGAAAAAGAGTCCTGGCCGTGTTGGCCGTGCTGTGCTTGCTTATTCCTGCCTCCCTTGGCGCACGGAGCTTGGTCAACGTGAGCCTCGGGTTTGGTGCGAGCTATCGTGCCACAGGTGATGAGGAGTTCAGCCAAGGGCTGTCAAATCCCGACAACTGGTGCTTCCACGGGGAGATAATCGCACGCCTTGCCTTCATCCAGGCCCAGGCGTTGGTCTTTCCGATGGAGTGCCCCGAGGGTAATCAGGGGATTCTCCTCGTCGGGATGGGGTCATTGAACCTGCCGTTGGCAGGATCGCTGTTGAGCCTTGAAGCTGGCGGTGGGATCGGGTTGACCTATATCCCCTCCAACTCCGCACAGACACGTCCATCGTACATCCTCGCCGGTGGCGAGAGCAAAGATGTCAGCTCCATGACCTTCGGTGAGGCGTTGTACCGGAGCCCGATCTACCTACAGGTGGGCGTTGCTACTGAATTGGGTCCTATAGCACTGCGTTTGAGGTACTTCATGAGTACCCAAACAGCACTTGAGGACATCTTTGGAGAGAAGGGATTTTGGAGCATATTTAACGTAGATTCGGGTGCTCTCTCCCTTGTGCTGTCACTGAAAATGTTTTAGATTCTAGACACAGTTGGTGTTTTGATTAAACAAAGGGGTATTAATATGAAAAAGAAGCTTCTAACTATCCTCCTTATTCTATGCGTGGTTGTCCCGGCGACACTGAGTGCCAAGGTGTTTGATATCAGCTTGGGGCCCAATGTCCAGTTCAAACCGGACTTCGATGAGATCAGCTCAGGCGATATGGGTGAGCTCTTCGGCAAGATCGAGAACTACGCCTTCGGCGCCGACTTGAGGATGAAGATCCTCCTTGCAGAGGTTGACCTTGTCGGTACGTTTGCCCAGGCGGGCAGTGACTCTTTTGAGTTCGAGGTGCTGCCCACGGTCGGCCTCTCCTTCGACCTCTTTGGCTTTACCCGTTTGGGTATCGGGCTTGGGCCACACTTCATAATTCGCGTCGACGACAATGGCAATGCGACGGTAGTCAGTGGCTCCACGAGTGTAAATTCGTGGGAGAGCTTCGGCGATGCGTTCGTCAAGAGCAGACTTGCCCTCCGGACAACAGCCGACTTCAAGATCGGCAAGATGTGGCTCGGGGCCAGCTATACGCTCGACACCAATTATACCCTTGACCAATACGAAGAATTCAGCAATCTCTTCAATGCCGATTGGAGCAGGGGCCGCTTCGGTGTCTCACTTCTTTTCTCCTTCTTCTAGGTGCTATACGTTCAGACCCTCAGGCCCGGGAACATCCCGGGCCTGACTTCTCTTCTCTGCTTCGCCCAAGTGTGGTACAGTGGCGCTAAGGAGATCGTATGGGACAGAAAGGGTTCTTTCGCTCGGCGCTATCTGCACTGCTTGTCGCGGTGCTATCGTTCTTCATCATCTACTTCTTTATCCCCAGCATGGGGATGCAGTATCTCGGGCTCAGCTTCTCGCTGCGCGAGGGGTCGGTGAATGCGCAGGTCATGCAGGCGATGGGGGAGATGGAGGGTGGGGTCGAGTTGTCCAAGGAGGCGGGCGACCGCTTCTGGAAGGCGCTCAACAGCCGTGAGTTCCGCCTCCAGTTCAAGGCGGCGACCGAACAGGGCGAGCAGGCGGTAAAGAGTGCGGTGCAGGGTCTGGTGGACAGGGTGAAATGAGCAGCTTGACCTTCCTGGGAACCGGGACCAGCCATGGCATTCCGGTCATCGGATGCACCTGTGAGGTATGTACCTCAACCGATGTGCGTGACAAGCGCTATCGATCGAGTGTCCTCTTCAGCAAAGATGGCTTCAATCTGCTCCTCGACACCAGCCCGGAGTTCCGCCTGCAGGCCCTGCGAAGCGGCCTGACAAGCCTTGGGGCGGTCCTCTATACCCACGATCACGCCGATCACTTCAATGGCATCGATGACCTTCGTGTCTTCTGCAATGACCGACGCCTACCCGTCTACACCAGCGAGGAGGTGAAGACCTCCATCGAGAGCCGTTTCCCCTACGTCATAAACGGCGATGGCATGGGGATCCCCCACCTGGATGTGCAGGTACTCACCCCCTTTGAGCCGGTCGCTGTCGGTCCCTTCTCTGTGATGGCAATCCCCATCATGCATGGGAAGAAGAGCATCTATGGCTACCGGGTCGACAATGTCGGCTACCTCACCGATTGCAGCGAGGTTCCCAGTGAGAGCCTGGACCACCTCCAGGGCCTGGAGGTCCTGGTGGTCGGGGCCCTGCGCTACTGGCCCCATCCCAACCACTACTCGGTCTTCGAAGCTACGGCGCTGGGTACCCTCCTTGCCCCTGAGCGGGTGTTCTTCACCCATCTCAGTCACAAGCTGGGTCACAGAGCGCTGCAAGAGCAGCTGAAGGAGGGCTTCTTTGTCGCCCATGACCAGCTGATCATCACACTCAAGGATTGAACATGGATGACCTATTCACACAGCAGGATACTGATCGGAAGAAGCTCTACATCATCGACGGCTACGGCCTCATCTATCGCTCCTTCTTCGGCTTCTTCAACAACCCGATCCGCGATTCGCAGGGGAACAACATCTCGGCGGTCTACGGCTTCTTCTCAACGCTCCTCAAGTTGATCCGGGAGTATGAGGCCCACTACCTGGTGGTGGCGATGGATACGGCGGGACCGACCTTCCGCCACGAGCTCTATGAGCCGTACAAGGCAAACCGCGAGGCTGCCCCGGAGGAGCTCCACAGCCAGGTGCCGATCATCACCGAGATCTTGAAGGCCCTGCGGGTGCCGACCATCGAACGGCAGGGCTTCGAGGCCGATGACGTCATCGCCACCTTGACCCGGGAGGCGAAGCGGTGCGGGCTCGAGACGATCATGTTCACCGGGGACAAGGACCTCCTCCAGCTCGTTGATGGGTCCACCAAGGCGCTCCGCCCGGCAAAGAAGGGGGAGAATTTCTACCGCCTGATGGGAGAGGAGGAGGTCATCGAGGAGTTTGGGATCAAGGCGAGCCAGGTCGTCGACTACCTCGCCCTCATCGGTGACTCCTCCGATAATGTACCCGGGGTGAAGGGGATCGGACCCAAGGGAGCGGTGAAGCTCCTGGGCGAGTATGAGGGGCTTGATGAGATCTACGCCCATCTGGAGAGCCAGCCGGCAGGGATGAGAAAGCGGTTGGAGGAGGGGCGTGAGAGCGCCTATCTGAGCCGGGTTCTGGTGACGTTGAGAAACGACCTCTTCACCGTTGAATCCTTTGATACCCCCCAATACCTGGTCGAGGATGTGGACTACCTTGCTGCCATCCCGCTCTTCGAGGCCATCGGGATGCGCTCGATCATCAAGACACTGCAACAGGCAGGCGAGGAGGGTGGAACCCAGGCGAAGACTATCGAGGAACCGGAGCCGGCTCCTGAGAGTGCCTACCACCGTATCACATCCGTTGAGATGCTGGAGCGCCTGCTCCGTGAAGCGGAGGGTGATGGCGGGGTCATCGCCTTCGATGTGGAGACGACAAGCCTCTCTGAGATGGAGAGTGAGATGATCGGCTTCTCCTTCTCTTGGCAGGAGGGGGTCTCCTACTACTGTGCGCTGACGCACCAGGGCAAGCGGCTGCTGGATGAGGAGGGGGTGCGCATCACCCTTGCCGCCTTCCTTGAGAGCGGTCGTCTCTCCCTGGTCGGACAGAACCTCAAGTTCGACTACAAGGTCCTCTACCACTGGGGCGTGAAGGCGAAATGCCTCCTCTTTGATACCATGATCGCCGCCTGGCTGCTGGACAGCGCCTCGGTCTTCAACCTCGACTACCTCTCTGACAAGTACCTCGACCACAAGACGGTGCGCTACAGCGATATCGTGGGCAAGGGGCAGAGCCTGGATGACCTCGACCTGGAAACGGTGGTCACCTATGGTGCCGAGGACTCTGATGTCACCTGGCGCCTCTACCGCCTCTTTGACGAGCTGCTCAAGGCCCGGGGCCTCAGCCACCTGATGACCGATCTTGAGATGCCGCTCCTCTTGGTCATCGCCAAGATGGAGATCGAGGGGATCTTCCTCGACAGGGGCCTCATCGAGCCGCTTGCCATTGAGTTCGAGACGCGGATCGAGGCCATCAGGGGGGAGATCTTTGACATCGTCGGCCATGAGTTCAATCTCAACTCCCCCAAGCAGTTGGGAGAGATTTTGTTCGACAAGCTGGGGCTTCCCACCGGCAAAAAGACCAAGACCGGCTATTCCACCAGCGCCGATGTACTGGAAAACCTGAGAAGGAAAC
>CALFMX010000117.1 GCA_937902565.1 uncultured Spirochaetales bacterium | reverse complement strand
AGATCAGGCTTGAGCAAAACAAAATTACTATTAAGTTTAAATCCTCCATCTGTTGGGTTGTCACTCTTCGTGGTAGTTTGTGGCCCCATGGGGTTCCGAGTGAACACTCCAGTACTATCGTGGCTTATAAGTGATCAAGTGTGGTCAAGGGCAATACTTGGGTGTTCACGCCAAAACTGCATCTTATTCTCGGCTTATGTTCATAGATGGAAAGCGGTGTATTTCAACTAAATTATCCCAAGTATTACATGTAAACATCTACTCGTGTCTCTTCTCATGAGCTCTCTCTCGTGTATTCTGGCCTGTGATCTATATCCCATTAGTAGCATCTCGCTCATCCACCTCCTACCGTCTATCCAAACTCTTGCGATCCTCGAGGTAGTCAAACTTTCCCTGGACTCTCCTGACGATGTGGTAGGCCATGACTAGGACCTGGAAGAAGAGCACCGAGCACACAGCTCTCACCTCTTCCCTCGCCTTCTGGGCCAGTCCCATCTTGGGCCGGATGACCTTGCCATCCATCTCATCCTCGAAGCGCTCACACACGTCGAGGTACAGCCGTGGGTCGTCGGTGATGACCCCGTCGATGAGCCGGTAGAGGGCATCGACGATGACCAGGGTCGCCACCTCCCCGCTGCTTATCACATAGTCCCCGATGGAGATCTCATCAGTGACATACTCATCAATGATCCGCTGGTCGAGCCCCTCATAGTGGCCACAGATGAAGAGGAGCTCCTCCTCACCGCTGAGCTCCTCGGCATACGCCTGGTCGAAGCTCCTGCCCGACGGCGAGGGGTAGATGACCCGCTTGCCCCGTGTACCCAGCGCATCGAGCGCCTTGAAGAGAGGCTCGCACGTGATGACCATGCCCGCTCCCCCGCCATAGGGGATATCGTCACAACTCTGGTGGCGGTCTTCGGCCCAGCCCCTCCAATTGATGATCTGGTAGTCGATGATGCCCCGCTCCACCGCCCGCTTCATGATCGAACTGGCGAAGAAGCCCTCGACCATCTCGGGAAAGAGGGTGGCGATGGTTATCTTCACGCCAGCACCCACGGTGTCAATAATTCGATGGTGTGTGCCGTGACATCGACGGCGCCGATGTAGTGGTCGAGGAAGGGGACAAGGTAGAGCTTCTCATCCAATCCCTTGATCTCCAACAGCAGCGCCTGTGCCCCATCGACGGTACTCACCACCTCACCGAGCGCCTTTCCCTGGCTCATGATTGTGCACCCGATCAAGTCGGCGGTGTAGAACTCCCCCTTCCTGAGCGGGGATGCCTGGCTGCGCTCGACGAGGATGTGCAACCCGCTGAGCTCTCGTGCCTTCTCGGGATTCTCATACCCGGCAAAGCGCATCAGGGGTTCGCCACCGACGACCCGGTAGCCAGCGACGGCAAGTTTTCGTGTCTTTCCATCCGCTGAACGCAGGAAAACCACCTTGAGCTTTGCAAGGTGGTTGAACTCACTGTTGTGGGTATGGACCTTGACCTCACCCTCTACCCCGAAGGGACGGCGGATCGTAGCGGTCCAAATCAAGGGATCACCCATTATTTCAGTCCAGGATCTCCAATACTGCCCGCTTGCCACTCTTGGTGGCCGAAGCGCTGAGGATTGTCCTGATGGCCTTGGCAATCCGGCCTTGCTTGCCGATTACCTTGCCGACATCCTCACTCGCCACCCTGAGCTCCAGGATCGTGGACTTCTCGCCCTCGACCACAGAGATGGAGACCTCGTCGGGCACATCGACCAGTGACTTGACGATATATTCTACTAACTCTTTTTCCACAACCTACTCCCGGTTATTCCTGGATGGTTCTGGTAATGTGCACACCACTCTTGTTCAGGAGTCTGCGAACAGTGTCGCTGGGCTGTACACCCTTGGACAACCACTCCCGGATCTTATCTTCATTCAAGATGATCTGCTGATCATTCTCAGCGAGGGGGTGGTACTGGCCGACCTCGTCGA
>CALFMX010000116.1 GCA_937902565.1 uncultured Spirochaetales bacterium | reverse complement strand
CGCTGCCGGCATAGAGGAGGAAGGCGTCGTTGGAGTCATCACCCTTGAAGAGCAACTCGACCGGAGCGCCCGCGTCAAGGTGCTTGTTCAGCCTGAATGATGAGATGGCCGCCCCGGCGGGGTTGAAGGTGAGGGAGAAGTATTCGGTCGAGAATTCGAATAGACGGCTCTCCGGCTCATCGCCGACGGCGACCAAGGATCCGGGAAGATTGCTCCCCCAGGCGAGGTTGGATGGCAACTGGGTGTACTTGGTCGGCTCAAGGTAGGTGGATTCACTTGGTGAGACACTCGTCTGTGTCTGTGTCGTCTCGACCGGGGTCGGGGTAAAGAATGTGGTCTGTATGGTCATGCCGACGGTGATGACCACAACGGAGAGTATTACGGCGAGGATGGTATTTTTGTCCATATCAGCTCCTGGTATTGGATCGGTGGGAGGAAGTACAGCAGGAAAGACCTGGACAAAAGAGTATGGGATTGAGGTCAGATATATGCATCAAGGCTGGCTATAGAGTCCAGCCTTTTGGCAGAGAGTCACTATCTGTTTTCGTTGGGAAGCATGGTCGGTACTCTTTCCTGGGTACACTACAAATGCGACATCGTAGCCGGGGATCATGGCCTGCTTTTCAGTTCTCCAAATCTCCTTGACCTGTCGCCTAATCCGGTTTCGTTGTACGGAATTTCCGTAATGACGGACCGGAATGACGATTACTCGTGAATAATCAAGGGTGTTCTGGGTTACTACCATTTTCAAATTTCGACCGGCGTAGCGTTTGCCGGTCGAAAATATGTGTTCAATATCCCCTTTACGCTTTACGATCTCACTCTTAGTAAGGCTTCTTCTCATCGCTTACAGAGAGCTTGTGTCTCCCCTTGGCACGCCGACGGGCGAGGACCAGCTGGCCTCCCTTGGTTGACATCCGGGCGCGGAATCCAAACTTCCTGTTTCTTTTAACCCTACTGGGCTGGTAGGTTCTCTTTCCTTTGTAACTCATGGGAAAATCTCCAATTTTACATCGCTTAACGCGGATAATTTCAAGGTAGGTGGAGGAAATGCCTCCGAGTGGTTGAGTATATAGAGTGGCCGTCCAAACGTCAAGTAATCAGCTGTATTGTCTTGATTCCCAGCGTAGGATACCGCCTCCCCAATTCAGCGACGATCCGCCTCTGCTGCATCAGCGCCAACTGTGCCCAGGAGGGGTGGTCAGCCCTCAAAACCAACGTATTGAGCTTGATATCGACAATCTTGACGTGGGGGTAGAGGCGTTCTCCCACGATCTCCCGCCATGCAAAGCCGAGTTCGGTCTTGGGATTGTCCGGATCGATGGAGAGGCGACGGAGCACCAGGGCGAGGACATCCCTCCCCTTCAACGGCTCATCCTCCTTGCAAATCCGTTCCCGCTTATCCTTGGCCACGGACAAACCTCCCCTCGCACACAGTATAGAGCAGTGCTCCTCCATCCTGCAAGGATGAGGTGTAGTGTTCGTCAGGCAGGAAGGTGAAGAGCGCCTGGCTGTAGGGTGTCAGCTCACCGAGGAACTGCTCCCGCTTCTGGTGGTCGAGCTCCAAGAGGACATCATCGACCAGGATCACCGGTTTTTTCCCGGCCATCTCCTCGTAGAAGGCCATCTGTGCACTCCTGAGGACCAGGGAGGCGAGGCGGAGCTGGCCGGTGGAGCCAAATTGGCTGAAGCTCTGCCCATTGGATGAGACGACGAAGCGGTCACGGTGGATACCGCTGGTCGTCGTCGCCATGATCCGGTCCCGCTCTCGGTGTTGGGCGAGGTGGGAGACCACCTCATCCTCAGTGGCGCACGCATGCCACGAGGGGGTGTAGACAATCTCCACCTCGGTGTCACTTTGGGAGATTTTCTTGTAGAGGGCGGGGAAGATCTCATTGAAGCGGGCCACCGTACGGGTCCGCTCCCCCTGGATGGCGATGCCGTAGCGGGCAAGCTGCTGGTCGTAGATGGGCAGGAGGTCTAACCTCCCCTCCTTGATCGAGAGGTTGCGCTGGCGCAAGACCGCGCGATAGCGGCGAAGGTCATCGAAGAAGAGGCCGTTGTACATGCTCATCGTCTGGTCGAAGAAGTAGCGCCGCGCCTCCGGTTCCCCCCGCACGAAGCTGATGTCATCATGGCTGAAGACAATGCAGGGGATGTTGTAGATCAGTTCCTTGCGGTCCCGCACCAGCTTGCCATCGAGGCTGATGCTCCGCTTGCCCTCCTTGAACTCAAGCTCAAGGGTGTGCTCATACCCATCATCACCGCTGTAGATGCCCACCAGCTTGAAGGAGCGCTCGCCATGGACAGCGAGCTCCTTGAGTGCGTTGGTACGGAATGACGAGCCGTAGCAGAGGGTGTAGAGCGCCTCGAGGAGGTTGGTCTTCCCCTGGCCGTTGGAGCCAACGAGGAAGACCTCCTTTGCATCGAGGTCGATCCATCCGCTCTCCAGGTTTCTGAAGCCATTGCTCCAGAGGCGCACAAACCTCATCAGGGGGTCTGTTGCATCGGCATGATCAGGTGCAGGTAGTCGCGGTCCCCTTCGGGAACCACCGTCAGCGCCCTGGTCGGTTCGGTGAAGTTGAGGGTGAAGTACTCCCCGTCCATCACCTTCAGCGGTGTGAGGAGGTAGGTGTAGTTCAGGCTGATTCTCGTCTCCGGCCCCTCATACTGGCAGGCGATGATCTCCTTCGCCTCCCCGCTCTCATTCTCGTCGCTGGTCAAGAGCGTGCCGGCCTCGCTGATATCCAGGTAGATCCGCCGGGCCTTGTTCTCGACCAACAGCGAGACGCGCTTGAGCGCATCGAGCATGTCGCTGATCTTCATCGTCGCATGGTAGCGCTGGCTTTCGGGGATGACCCGGCGGTAGTTGGGGTAGTCACCCTTGATGAGGGTGGTGTAGAAGACCCGGTTTGCTACCGTGGCAAAGAGAATCTTGTCGGTGATCGAGAGCATGAGGGAGCCCTCGCCACTGGCGAGACGGCGCAGCTCGGTCAAGAACTTGGTCGGGAGGATGATCGGGCTGAACTCGGGAATATCGTCACTGAAGCTTCGCTCTACGATACCCAGCCTCCTGCCATCGGTGGCAACCATCGTCATCCCACTCTTGGTCCGCTCCAAAAAGACTCCATTGAGAAATTGGCGTGAATCATCTTCGGCGGCAGCAAAGTGGGTCTGGTCGATCATCTCGGTGAACGCCTTCTGCTCAATGGAAAAGTAGGAGAGGTCATCACCCCGCTCCAGGGCAGGAAATTCATCAGCTCCGATGGCCCTGAGCTTGAAGTCGATGCCCTGCCCAAGTGGTTTTATGGAAAAGGTCCCGTTGTTGCTGAAGAACTCAACATCAACCTCGGGCAGTGTGCGAAGGATTTCCAGAAGTTTGGTACAGGAGACGAGGATTCGTCCCTCTTCGTGCACCTCAACGGGAATTTCAGTGCTGAACCCCACCCTCAGGTCGGTCGCCTTGATCATGAGGGTGGAGCCCTTGGCCTGGAGGCAGACGTTGCTGGTAATGGAGAGGGCGTTCTTCTGGCTGGTAAAACTCATTGCATATATGATTTCAGTCAGGATGGATTCTTTGCTGCAGACAAACTTCATCTTATTGCTCCTATATTATTAAAAATCAGTAATAGTAGTAATAATAGCATGGATTCTGTGGATAACCGAATAATTCATTCCAATACCACCTATTAATATTTGTCATCCTGTGGATAACCTAGTGAGTTATCCACAATCCTTCCAGAGGGAAAAACCCTCTATCCACAAGCAGCGGCACATTTCCACAATCTATCAAGAGGGTATCCACAGGTTGTCAGCTCTTGATAGTGGTCAAATCACGCTTGAGTTTCATCACTGTGTTAGCGTATGTCTCGTCTGCTTTCATCAGCGCCTCTACACGATCGAAGGAGTGCATGACAGTGGTATGGTCCCGCCCGCCGAACTCGGTACCGATCTCGGTTGCGGAGAATTCGGTGATGTCACGGGCAAGGTACATGGCTATCTGGCGCGGCTGGACGATGCTCTTGTTCTTCTTCTTCCCCTTGATATCGAAGGAGGAGATGTTGAAGTACTGGGCCACCACCTTTATGATGGTGTCGATAGAGAGGGTCTGGCTGGCATTCGCCGCGTGGGCGGGGAGCACACCCAAGAGCTCCTTGGCCTTGTCGAAGGAGATCTCCTGGTCGAGCAGCTCGCTGTATGCCACCAGCTTGGTGAGCGATGATTCGAGATCACGGACGTTGGTGACGACGTTGGTGGCGATGTAGTTGAGAATCTCCTCGCTCATCGAGGCACCCCTCTGGGCGAGCTTCTTCTTCAGGATAGCCATCCTTGTCTCGTAGTTTGGTGGTTGCAGATCGACGTTGAGCCCGCGCTCGAAGCGTGAGGAGAGGCGATCGGTGATGTTCTTGAGCTCGCTGATGGGGCGGTCACAGGTGAAGACCATCTGCTTCTTTGCATCGTAGAGGTTGTTGAAGGTGTGGAAGAGCTCCTCCTGGGTGGAATCCTTACCCTGGAGGAAGTGGATGTCATCGATGAGCAGGACATCCACCTTGCGGAACTTGTTCTTGAAGTGCTGGGTGCGTTGGCTGCCAATCGACTCGATGAACTCATTGGTGAACATCTCTGCGGTCACGTACATGACCTTCAGCTCCGGGGTGTTCTCCAGGATATAGTTGCCGATCGAGCTGAGCAGGTGGGTCTTGCCCAGACCGACGCCTCCGTAGATGAGGCAGGGGTTGTAACTGACCCCGGGGTTCTTGGCGATGGCCAGGGATGCGTTGTATGCAAATGCGCTGTTGTCCCCGATGACGAAGGAGGAGAACTCGTAGGAGGGGTTGAGGTTGCTCTCAGCGCGCATCTTCGCGCTCTTCTGTGCGGATATGGCGCGCTTGGCATCGCTCACCTCGCCGGTGGCAGCCTCGTTGATCTCACCATCGCTCTCCTGCATCTCCAGGCTATCACGTGTGGCGACCTCGAATTCGACAGCAATCTCCTCGCCGGTCAATTCACTGAGGGTATTGACCAACAGCTCGCGGTATCGGGAGATGACGGTGTCCAGGATGAACTGGCTCGCACCACCGAGGACCACCTTTCCCTTCTCGCTCCTCAGGTAGCTCAAGCGGTTGAACCAGGTGTGGTACTCCTGCTCGGGCAGGGTTGCCCTGATCCGTGAAACTGTCTCTTTCCAGAACTCATAATAGCTATGTTGGCCGTCACTCATGCAGCCATTTTACCTTGTAGGACCGATGGGTGCAAGCATCGGGTCAAAGGGGGAGATTGCAAAAATATAACTCATTGTGACATAAGAGATAAATATCGGTGGTAAATTAACCCGATTGCTTGCAACACTTTGCCCTTTTTGGTATAATTGGTAAGAATATATGCGAGTAATTTTTATTATTACATAAGGATATACCCAATGAATGAAGCCAACTTTGCCGGTGAGGCAAGCGCTGACGCGTTGCATCACGATGGCATGGAAAAAAACAGTGGCGCACAGAGCTATGGAGCATCCAGCATCCAGGTCCTGAAGGGCTTGGAGGCGGTCAGGAAACGGCCGGGGATGTATATTGGTTCGACCAGCATCGAAGGACTCCATCACCTGGTCTATGAGGTGGTGGACAACTCGATCGACGAGGCGATGGCGGGCTACTGCTCGCACATCCAGGTCACCCTTGCCACCGACGAGATGGGCCGTCAATCCTGTACCGTCGAGGATGACGGGCGGGGTATCCCCGTCGCCATGCACCCGACCGAGAAGCGCAGTTCGCTTGAGATTGCGATGACACAGCTGCACGCGGGGGGAAAGTTCGACAAGAACTCCTACAAGGTCAGCGGCGGGCTGCACGGGGTGGGTGTCTCCTGCGTCAATGCCCTGTCGGTCTTCATGGAGGTCACCGTCTGTCGTGACGGGGGCATCTACCGCCAGACCTACAGCAAGGGCGTCCCCACCAGCGAGGTCGAGCGGATCGGCGATACCGAGAGCTCGGGCACGAAGGTGGTCTTCTCCCCCGACTACACGATCCTCGAGGAGCACGCCTTCAACTATGATGTGCTCCAAAGCCGCTTCCGTGAACTCTCCTTCCTCAACAAGGGGGTGGCCATCACGATCACCGACACCCGGGGTGATGAGGTCCGTAGCCAGCGCTTCCAGAGCGAGGGCGGTATCAGCCACTTCGTTAGCTACCTTAACGAATTCAAGCGTACCCTCATCGATCCCCCCATCGCGATCGAGGGGGAGCGCGACGCCATCAAGGTGGAGATCGCGCTGCAGTACAACGACAAGTACGACGAGAAGATCCTCACCTTCGTCAACAACATCAATACCCGGGAGGGTGGGACCCACCTCACCGGCTTCAGGACCGGCTTGAGCCGGGTCATCAACGTCCAGCTGCAGAAGAACGCCAAGCTCCTCAAGAAGTATGACGAGAAGCTTGAACAGAGCGATATCTGCGAGGGCCTCACCGCCATCATATCGGTGAAGGTCCCCGAGCCGCAGTTCGAGGGCCAGACGAAGATGAAGCTCGGCAACAGTGCCGTCACCGGTGTCGTCTTCTCCCTCGTCTACGAGAAGCTGGGCAACTACTTCGATGAGTTCCCCGCCCAGGCGGAGATCATCCTCACCAAGATCATCAACGCGGCCCTCGGGCGCGTTGCCGCACGCAAGGCACGCGAACAGATCAGGCGCAAGAGCGAGGGCGGCGGCCTGCCCGGCAAGCTCGCCGACTGCTCGGAGAAGGACCCTGCCAAGTGCGAGGTCTTCATCGTTGAGGGCGATAGTGCCGGCGGCTCGGCCAAGCAGGGGCGCGACCGGCGCTTCCAGGCGATCCTGCCGCTCTGGGGCAAGATGCTCAACGTCGAGAAGGCGCAGGAGTACCGGGTGCTCGGCAACGACAAGCTGCAGCCGGTCATCTCCACCATCGGGGCGGGGCTGACGCGCTACAACGATATGGGCAAGGACAGCGACTACGAGAGTGACGTGACCTTCGACATTGAGAAGGTCCGCTACCATAAGGTCATCATCATGGCCGATGCCGACGTCGACGGCTCCCATATCCGCAC
>CALFMX010000115.1 GCA_937902565.1 uncultured Spirochaetales bacterium | reverse complement strand
CCTCTTCATCTTCCTCTTTGCGGTGAAGATCCCGATCTTCCCCATCAGCGGGGTACAGACGCCGGCACTCAAGGGCACGCCGGCTCGCATGTTCCTGGACAAGCTCTACCATATGGCCCTCCCGCTCCTGGTGATGGTCTTCACCTCACTCGGCGGCCTGACGCGCTATGTGAGGGCCACCATGATCGAGGCGCTGAGGATGGACTACATCCGCACCGCCCGTGCCAAGGGGCTCTCCGAGAAGGTCGTCATCTACTCGCACGCCTTCCGCAACGCCCTCATCCCCTTCATTACCATTATGACCGGCTGGTTCATCTCCATCTTCAGCGGGTCGGTGGTCATCGAGCGCACCTTCCTCTGGAACGGCATGGGCAAGGTCATCATCGACGCCCTCAACCAGCAGGACTTCTCCGTCTCCCTTGCCATGGTGATGTTCTACCTCGTCCTCAGCCTCATCGGTAACCTCTTGATGGACCTCTCCTATGGGTTTGCCGACCCGCGCGTAAAGTTAAGTTAGGAGAGCAGTCATGAGCAAACGAACCTACGGATCGACCTTCAGCGATGTCATCAAGACCCTCTTTTTCGGCAGGCGGAGTGCCACCCTCTCGATCCTCGAGGAGGAGCAGGTACAGAGCCCCTACCGCACGATGCTGCGCAACTTCCGCGAGAAGTGGAGCGCCATGCTCGGCGTCTACATCTTCCTCGCCATCTTCCTTGCCGTCTTCATCTTGCCGATCTTCTTCCCCATGGACAGCGGCTTCCAGGACCCGACACAGAAGAACACCAAGCCCTCCGCATCCTACATGCGCTATAACAAGAAGCTCTCAGGCAACGTCGCCTCCATCGACGGCGGCTCGGTCTTCGGTGTCGGTGTGGACAAGGATGGCATGCTCTACCAGTGGGGCACCCTGACAGCGAAGCTGCAGAAGCTTCCCACATCGAGTGAGAAGTTCACCCAGGCCTCCGCCGGCCTTGACCACGCCCTCGCCCTCGATGCAGCGGGGCGTGTCCACACCTGGGGAAATGACCGCTTCACCCTCGCCAATCTGCCGACCCAGCTCTCACGGGAGCGGACCGTCCAGGTCCTGGCCGGCCACCAGATCTCGATGGCACTGACCGAAGGGGGCAACATCTACGTCTGGGGCAATACCAACCTCATCACCATCCCCGTGCCCGCCGAGCGGCAGGGTACCTTCACCAAGATGGTGGCCAACACCACCCTTGCCCTCGCCCTGACCACGGGAGGGGAGGTGGTGGTCCTCTCCTCCAAGGAGACCCCATTCTCCTACATCCCGGGAGAGATCCAGGGGAGGGTGGTCGACCTGGCTGTCACCGAACGCTCGGCTGCTGCGGTGACCAGCGATGGAAACCTCTTCGTCTGGGGGGGCGACGACCATGGGGTCCAGGAGATCCCCTCCCACCTGCAGGGCCACACCGTCGCGGTTGCGGCGGGGCGGGGCCACTACACCGCCCTCACCGACAGCGGGACGGTGACCAGCTGGGGGTGGAACAACTACAAGCAGTCCAAGGCACCGCGCCTCAAGAACATCGTCTCGATCACCTCGTCGTACTTCCAGAACTACGCCGTCGATGCCAACGGGAAGATCCATACCTGGGGGCTGAAGGGCTACCTGATGGGCACCGACCAGTACGGTCGTGACCTCTTCACCCGTCTGCTCACCGGCGGCCGGGTGACGCTGACCATCGGGGCGATCGCCGTCATCATCAGCGGCGTCATCGGCATCACGCTGGGCGCCTTCTCCGGCTACTACGGTGGCAAGGTCGACATGCTGCTCATGCGCCTTGCAGAGGTGGTCAACGCCATACCCTTCCTCCCGCTTGCGATGATCCTCAGCGCCATCATCGGCAGCCGCATCAGCGAGACGGGGCGCATCTCGATGATCATGGTCATCCTCGGCCTCCTCTCCTGGCCCTCGCTGGCGCGCCTGGTGCGCGGCCAGATCCTTGCGGCCCGCGAACAGGAGTTCGTCACCGCGGCCAAGGCGATGGGCATCACTGAGATGAAGATCATCTTCCGCCACATCCTGCCCAACGTCATCACCGTCGTGCTCGTCAACCTCACCTTGAGCTTCGCCCTCTGCATGCTCTATGAGTCGTCGCTCTCCTACCTCGGTTTCGGGGTCAACGAGCCCAACGCCACCTGGGGCAACATGCTCTACGGGTGCAACGACTCCACCGTCATGGCCCAGTACTGGTGGCGCTGGGTCTTCCCAGCCATCGCGCTGAGCCTCTGTACGGTGAGCATCAACATGGCGGGCGATGGCATGAGAGATGCCATCGACCCCAAATCCAACGATAGATAGGAGCGTGCTGTGTCGACACTACTGCAACTGAACGATCTGCATACATATTTCACTACCAAACGGGGCATCGTGAAGGCCGTCAACGGTGTCTCCTACACCGTCGAGGCGGGCAAGACGCTCGGAGTCGTCGGTGAGAGCGGCTGTGGCAAGTCCGTCTCGGCGATGTCGATCCTCAAGCTCCTCGACGGCAACGGCTACATCGAGAGCGGCTCGATCACCTTCAAGGGGCAGGAGCTGACAACCCTTGAGGAGAAGGAGATGTACGCCATCCGCGGCAACGCCATCTCTGTCATCTTCCAGGAGCCGATGACCAGTCTCAACCCGGTCTTCACCATCGAGCGGCAGATCAGCGAGGCGTTCATGGTCCACCAGGACATGGACAAGAAGCAGGCGGCAAAGGAGTCGGTGCGGATGCTCGCCGACGTGAAGATCCCCAACCCCGAGGATGTTGCCAAGCAGTACCCCCACCAGCTCTCCGGCGGCATGAGGCAGCGCGTCATGATTGCCATGGCCCTGGCGTGCAAGCCCGACCTCCTCATCGCCGACGAGCCGACGACCGCCCTCGATGTCACCATCCAGGCGCAGATCCTCAAGCTCATGAATGACCTGCAGAGGGAGAAGGGGACCGCCATCCTCTTCATCACCCACGATCTGGGGGTGATCAACCAGATGGCCGACGATGTGGCGGTGATGTACAGCGGCGAGGTCGTCGAGATGGCCCCCGTCGAGGTAATCTTCACCGACGGGCAGTACAGCCACCCCTATACCGAGGGCTTGATGCTCTCCATCCCGCGCCTCGATACGGCGGTGCAGAGCAGGCTCGAGGTCATCCCGGGCGCTGTCCCGCACCCGCTGGACCTGCCCGCCGGCTGCTTCTTCGCCCCACGGTGCAAGTACGCCACCGACCGGTGCAGGAGCGAACACCCCGAGTTGGTCACCGTCGATGAGCAGCACACCATCCGCTGCTTCTACCCCGATAAGAAGGCACGCAATGAACGATAAAGAGATCCTCTTCAAGATACGAAACCTCAAGCAGCACTTCCCCCTCAAGAAGCGGGGCCTCGCCGTCAGGGCAGTCGACGGCGTAGACGTTGAAATCTACGCCGGGGAGACGCTCGGCCTGGTCGGCGAGAGTGGATGTGGCAAATCGACCTTCGGTCGGGTGCTCCTCCAGCTCTACCACCAGACCGATGGCAAGACCCTCTACTATGGGCGCTCCCTCGATGACCTTGCCCCCCTCTACGTCAAGGAGACGATCACCAACCTCGCCCGCCACAAGAGCGCGCTCAAGGAGAAAGAGCGCGAGTACGAGGAGCTGCAGGCGGTGTATGAGAAGCTCGCCGCTGATGGGGAGGCGGAGCAGAAGCAGGTCTTCATCGCCCAGAATGCCGCCATCGAGGCAGAGAAGGTGTGTCGCAACGCCTACCTCGACATCGTCCAGCTCATCGGCGGCTTCTTCATCGTCGAGGACCTCTCCGCGTTCGTGCCGCTCCTGCTCGATGTCTACCAGCACAGCCGTGACCGCCACGACACCGAGGAGGAGCTCAAGGACCTCGCCCTCACCATCGCGGAAGCGGAGCGGGCGATCAGGGCGATAGAGAAGAAGGGGAGGGCGACCCTGGGCAAGAAACAGCACCTGGAAAAGCTCAACGCCCAGAGAGAGGCCATCGAGGCTCGCCTCAAGGAGAGCCTTGCCAACCTTGATGAGGCCAATGCACGCCTTGAAGCGAAGCGCAGCGAGTATGCAGGGGACGAGGAGTTTGCCCGCCACGAGAAGGAGCGGGACAGCGGCATCGACCTCAGCCGCCTCACCTACAGCGAGATGCGCCTCCTGCGCAAGGAGATGCAGTTGATCTTCCAGGATCCCTACTCGTCGCTCAACCCCCGCATGACGGTGGCCGAGATCCTGGGCGAAGCGCTGGACACGCACAAGCTGGCGCAGCACCGCCGCGCCGCCCGCATCGGCGCCGGACCGTGGCGGCGCTTGACGCCACCGCGCGCATCCGTGAAGGTGCGCAGCGCCTCCTTC
>CALFMX010000114.1 GCA_937902565.1 uncultured Spirochaetales bacterium | reverse complement strand
TTTGCCGCCGCCATCTGGGGGTTTACGGCACTCTGGACAACTTTGCCGAGAAAAACGCCATCCACATCAATGACACCCATCCCACCCTTGCCATCCCCGAGCTGATGCGCCTCCTTGTCGATGAGGAGGGCCTTCCCTGGGATGAGGCGTGGACCATCACCGTCAACACGATGGGCTATACCAACCACACCCTCATGCCCGAGGCCCTGGAAAAGTGGTCGCTGCCGATGATGGAGGCCATCCTGCCGCGCCACGTCCAGATTATCTTCGAGATCAACCACCGCTTCCTCCAGGAGGCTGTCTCCCACTTCCCCCTCCAGCCGCAGAAGCTCTCCAAGATCAGCATCATCGAGGAGAGCAACCCAAAGAACATCCGCATGGCGAACCTCGCCATCATCGGCAGCCACTCCACCAACGGGGTCGCCGCCCTCCACTCCGAGCTGCTCAAACGCTCGATGTTCAGCGAGTTCAACACGATCTTCCCCGATCGCTTCAACAACAAGACCAACGGGATTACCCAGCGTCGCTGGCTGCTTGCCGCCAACCCCCAGCTCGCCGCCCTGATCACCAGTGCCATCGGCGATCGGTGGATCACCGACTACCAGCGCATCGAGGATCTCACCCCCTTTGCCAAGGACAGCGCCTTCCTCAGCGACTTCGAGCGCATCAAGGAGGAGAACAAGCGGCGGGCCGCCGCATTCCTCAAGGCCGATTCGAACCTCATCATCGACCCCAACTCCCTCTTTGATGTCCAGGTCAAGCGGATCCACGAGTACAAGCGCCAGCTGCTCAACGTCCTCCACATCATCTACCTCTACAACGACATCAAGGGGGGCGGCGAAGCGACCCGGGATATGGAGAAGGTCACCTTCCTCTTCGGTGGCAAGGCGGCCCCGGGCTACGTCAATGCAAAGCTGATCATCAAGCTGATCGGCAACATTTCCCAGGTGATCAACGCCGACAGTGATGCCAACAGCAAGATCGCCGTCCACTTCATGCCCAACTACCGCGTCTCCATGGCGGAGATGATCATCCCCGCCACAAACCTCAGCCAGCAGATCTCAACCGCAGGCACGGAGGCCAGCGGGACGGGCAACATGAAATTCATGGCCAACGGCGCACTGACCATCGGTACCATGGATGGGGCGAACATCGAGATCGCAGAGGAGGCCGGGGTGGAGAACCTCTTCATCTTCGGCAAGACCGAGGATGAGATTGCGGCGTTGAAGTCGACCTACAACCCCTTCACCGCCGTCCTCGCCGACGAGAAGATCAAGGAGATGGTGGACCTGCTCTTCAGTGGCTACTTCAACGTGAACGATCTTCGAACCGATCCGCCGCTCCCTCTTCGAGGAGGGCGATCGCTACTACCACTTTGCCGACCTCCCCTCCTACATCGAGATGCACCACAAGGCACGTACGCTCTACCAGCATGACCGCCGGCTCTTCAATGAGAAAGCGGTGCTGAACATCGCCAGAAGCGGCAAGTTCTCCAGCGACCGCACCATCGCCGAGTACGCCAGTGACATCTGGGGCGTGAAAAGCTGTCCGGTCGAACGCGATCTCAATGGCGATACCGTCCTCGCCGATGCGGCCAAGCACTGATCCAAGCGTCATCCGTAGGGATTCCCACGGATGACGTATTTCTGGCACGGTCACGGACTCTCCATATAGCTAATCATCAATAAATTGCGTGTTTGGCTCCATTGGTGACGCCTTTTTGTGATAAGTACTCGTCATTGGGTGTGAATTCCTGTTATATTTGACGGATGGCTACTTTTTGGGATCGGGTTAGAAGCTACCTAAATTCACCGACAATCGTCGATTTAGCACAAATGCTTGGAGTCAAACGATCTACGCTTTCAAGCTGGATTCATAACAATCGGCGTCCTCCAATGGGGACCCTCCTGAAAATCTCCGAACTCACCGGAGCATCCATCGCACAGCTGGAGTTTGGATATGATTACGGATTCGACGATGAGGTCGGGGAGGATCCGGTCGACTACCGGCGGGACATCGACCGGATGATCTCAGAACTGGAAGGGAGTGAACTCCGCCTGCTCAGGCAGCTGATCCCCTATCTCAGAGCCCAACCGCCCCAAGCAGACGCGTAAAGAGTGGTCTTGCCATAGCCAAGAGCGGAGCGACGATCATAGCCGGCAGGAAGTTGCCGGCCTTCGTTTGCCGGATATCGAGCAGGTTGAAACCGATCATCAGGAGCAGCATCCCCCCGACCGCCGCAAGCTCGTTGATGCCACTCTCCCCGAGGACCGGGGCAATGACACCGCCGGCGAGGGTGAAGAACCCCTGGTAGACGAGGATGAAGAGGGCGCTGGCCATCACCCCGATGCCATAGGCGGCGGTGAAAATGATTGCCATCGCCCCATCCATGATCGCCTTGATCATGATCAGCTGGTAGTCCCCCACCGTCCCCGCCTGGATCGAACCGACCACCGTCATCGCCCCGCTGCAGAAGAGCAGCGATGCATTGAAGAAGCCAAGCGCGAAGTTTCGGGCACTCTCATCGGTCCCCTTGCCGCCCGAGAGGCGCCGTTCCATCCATGCCCCGAGAGCCATGATCCGATCCTCGATCTTCAGCGCATTCCCTGCCGCCCCCCCGATGATCAGGGAGAAGAGGAGGATGAGGAAGGAGTTCGTCCCAAGGGCCATCGAGATCCCGATGACCAGCGTGACCAGGCCGCTGGAGGTGAAGACCAGCTGTCGGTAGGACTCATTGATCCGGTTCTTGACCACAAGGCCGATCAGGGTCCCGATGATGACGGTCAAGGCGTTGAAATAGGTGGCAATCATAATGGCTGTGAGTATAATGGGTTTATGGGACTCACTCAAGAAATGAGCATGCAAAACATCCTCTTGGCCGCCGGTCTTGCCTCAAGGAGCGGCGGGGAGAAGCTCTTCTACCCCTATGGGGAATACCCCCTCATCCACCGCTCGGTCCTCTCCTCATTGGAGGCGGGCCTCTTCACGGTCGTGGTTACCGGCTATAGGGGCGATGAAGTCGCAGCAGCCCTCGCCGACCTCTCCTGTCCCAACCTCTCCCTTGTCCACAATGAGCACTACGACAAGGGGCAGGGGGGCTCGACGCAGGTGGGGGTATTGCACCTGCGCCCACACCTCCCCTTCTTCATCTCCCTCGGCGACATGCCCCTCATCGAGGCACGCCACTACCGGGCCCTCAGCGCTGCCTACAGCGGCGCCCCCCTGCGCCCGCGATATGGGTCGAAGGCGGGCCATCCGGTGCTCCTGCCCCCCTCATTCATCCCCATCATCAAAACCCAGGTCCTGCCCTTCACGATGCGGGAGCTACTCGCTTCCCATCCGATGGCGTACCTCGATACGATGGAGGAGGCGTATGTCCAGGATGTGGACACCGCCTCCGCCTACCATCATCTGCTCACAGAGCGTGGGCAACGACCGTAGAGCCCTCCATCGAGAGGTGGATCTTCGCCCCCTCTGCAAAGGAGCCGCCCAGCAACAACACCGACAGGGAGTCCTCGACCATCCGCTGGATGGCACGCCTGATGGGCCGTGCCCCATAGAGGGGATCATACCCCTCATCATAGATGGCATCGACGACCGCATCATCCCAGCTCAGCGTATAGCCACGCCCCTTGAGGCGCTCGCCGAGGGCCTTGAGCTGCAAGGTCACGATCAGGCGCACCTGATCGCTGCCGAGGCGGTCGAAGACGATGATCTCATCGAGCCGGTTGATAAACTCCGGCTTGAAGGAGGCGGTGATGACCTCCCGGACCAATGCCTCCCCCTCCTCCTTCGAGGAGGCGGCCATCAACTGCTGGCTTCCCAGGTTGCTGGTCATGATGACCACCGTGTTGGTGAAGTCGACGACCCGCCCCTGCCCATCGGTGAGCCGTCCGTCATCGAGCAGCTGCAAGAGGACGTTGAAGACATCGCTGTGTGCCTTCTCGATCTCGTCGAAGAGGATCACCGAGTAGGGCCTGCGCCTCACCACCTCGGTGAGCTGCCCGCCCTGGTCGTAGCCGACATAGCCGGGAGGGGCCCCGATGAGGCGGCTGACGGAGAACTTCTCCATGTACTCGCTCATGTCGATCCGGGTGAGGGCCTTCTCGTCATCGAAGAGGAAGCGGGCCAGCACCTTGGCAAGGAGGGTCTTCCCCACCCCGGTCGGTCCTGCAAAGAGGAAGCTGCCAAGGGGTCGTCCCTCGTCCCCGATACCGGCCTTGTTGCGCCGGATGGCGTTGCTCAACGCCGTGATCGCCTCCTGTTGGCCGACGACCTCCGATGAGAGGGTCTCCTCGAGCTTCAGGTACCGCTGCATCTCGCTGTCCTGCATCTTGGCCACCGGAACCCCGGTCCAGCTGCTGACGATCCGGGCGATGTCGTCCTCGCTGACCTCCTCGCGCAAGAGCTGGCGCCCATCGGTCTGCACCTCCTTGAGGTGGCGGTCCATCTCCTCGATCTCCTTGAGGAGGGCGGGGATCTCCCCGTGCTTGATCTGGGCCGCACGGGCAAGATCGGCCTCACGTTCAGCCCTCGCCTCCTCGAGCTTCAGCTGCTCGAGGCGCGCCTTGCTCTCCCTGAGCTTGGCGATGAAGGAGCGTTCGTTCTCCCACTGCAGGCTCATGGCCCGCCTCTTCTCCTCAAGCTCGGCGAGCTCCGCCTCGATCTTGGAGAGGCGTGCCTCGCTCGCCTTGTCGGTCTCCCGGCCCAAGGCCTGCTTCTCGATATTGAGCTGCAGGATCTTCCGCGCGATCTGGTCCAGCTCCTCCGGCTGGCTCTCGATCTCCATCTTCAGCTGGCTGGCAGCCTCATCGACGAGGTCGATGGCCTTGTCCGGCAAGAAGCGGTTGGTGATGTAGCGGTTGCTCAGCGTGGCGGCGGCTACGAGGGCCTCGTCCTTGATGCGCACCCCGTGGTGGACCTCGTAGCGCTCCTTCAGGCCACGGAGGATCGCAATGGTGGACTCGACCGAAGGCTCCTTGGTATAGACCGGCTGGAAGCGTCGCTCCAGGGCCTTGTCGGTCTCGATGTACTTGCGGTACTCATCGAGCGTCGTCGCCCCGATGGTCCGCAGCTCCCCGCGTGAGAGGGCCGGCTTGATGAGGTTGGACGCATCGGTCGACCCCTCGGCGGCCCCTGCACCGACGATGGTATGCAGCTCATCGATGAAGAGGATGATGGCGCCATTGGAGGAGGTGACCTCCTTGATGACCGCCTTGAGCCGCTCCTCGAACTCACCACGGAACTTCGCCCCGGCGACCAGGGCACCGACATCGAGACTCAGAAGTCGCTTCTGCCTCAGTGACTCGGGCACATCGCCACTGGCGATTCTCAGTGCCAACCCCTCGACGATCGCGGTCTTCCCCACGCCCGGCTCCCCGATGAGCACCGGGTTGTTCTTCGTGCGGCGGCTGAGGACCTGCATGATCCGCCGGATCTCCTCATCACGCCCGATGACGGGGTCGAGCTTGCCCTGGTGGGCCATGGCTGTCATGTCCTTGCAGTACTTCTCCAGCGCCTCATACTGGCTCTCTGGATCCTCACTGGTGATGGACTGGTTGCCACGGATGGCCACCAAGGCCTGCATCGCGGCATCCTTGTCGAGGCCGAGGGCCTTGAGCTCGCGGGCAAGCGCGCTCGAGGCGTCGTCGATCAGGGCGAGCAGGAAGTGCTCGCCGCTGAGGTACTGGTCCTTGAAGTCGGCGGCGATCTTGTCCGCTTCGTAGAGCTGGTTTCCCAGCTGTGCGGAGATCGAGCGCTTCACCGAACCTCCATATGCCTTGGGGAGGCGGTCGATCATCGCCTCGGTCTTTGAGAGCACCTGTGATGGGGGAATGCCGATACGCTCGAAGAGCGGGATCAACACACCCTCCTTCTGTGATAGCAGGGCAGCCAAGAGGTGCTCACTGGAGACCTCTGCATTGCCATGCGTATTGGCCAGCGCATCGGCATCGCCGATGGCCTGGCGCAGCTTGATTGTCATCTTGTCTATGTTCATAGCTTCTCCTTCGGCTCGCGAAGCAGGCCTTGCTGTACATCTTCAATATACAAATGGAAGGAGTGGGGAGACTAGGCTCGGTGGAAGTCCAGGTAGGCGGTGATCAGCTCCTTGGAGAGTTGCATGTCGAACGTGTCCAGGAATGCAACCTGGAAACACGACGACTCGAGCATCAGCAGGAGGTGGTTAGCGACCGTATTCAGGTCGCACTCGATGATCTCACCCTCCTGGATGCCGATGCGCAGCAACCGCTTGAAGAGGATCGTCAGCTTGGCTGTACGGCGCAGGATGATCTCATTGAAATCCCTGCCCTCCTTCTTCATCTGCAGCATCACATCGACGAGGCTGGTCAACTCATCCTCGCTCTCGCTCGCCGTCTGCATGATGTCCAGACAGATGTAGGTGATGCGGTCGATGTAGTTTTCCTCGCTCGACCATGCATACTCGGCATACTTGTTGAACATCCGCCCGGTCACCAGTTTGACGGCGTAGTAGTAGATCTCTTCCTTGTCCCTGAAGTACTGATAGATCGTGGGGCGGGAGATCCCGCACTCACTAGCGATCAAGGAGAGGTTTGAATCGCGGTACCCTTCTCGGCCAAATACCCTCAGGGCAGTATGCAATATCTTCTCTTTTCGCGCCTCATGGTCGATCTTCTTGGGCATGGATACCTACACTCCGGTTGTTTTAATACCTACACTATAACACCGTACTGTAAAAAACACTAGAATGATTCCATCTTCCTTCGCTTTGATGAATAGCCCCGCAAACGCGGGGCTATAGACAGTACAGCAGGGCCTGTGGGCCGTTATTTGATCTTGACCTCGATGGCCTTGGGTTTGGCGACCTCCTTCTTGGGCATGGTCAGCACCAAGAGGCCGTTCTCAAAGACCCCCTCGATCTTCTCTTCATCAACATCCTCAGGCAGCGTGAAGGAGCGCTCGAAGCACTGGTAGCAGCGCTCGGTGACCAGGGATTTCTTTTCCTCCTCCTTGGAGCTCTCCTTTGTGGAGCTGAGCTTGAGGACATGCTTCTCAACCTGCACCTTCACCTCCTCCTGCTTGTAGCCAGGAAGCTCGGCTTCCAGGATATATGCCTTCTCCTCTTCGGTGATGTCCACCGCAGGGAATCGGTTGGGGTAGAGGTTCCAGTCACGCAGCATGGCATCGAAGAGTGACATGGACGGCAGTCCGTAGTTCCTTCTTGTTACATATTTCATTGTGTACCTCCTCGGTAATTAAGTTTTACTGTTCACTACTACATATGCAACAAGCGTGCCAACTTTTATGTTAATTTATATTTTATTGTATTATATATAATTATAAATCCTTTATTGGAATTATAATATACCCCACTCCCCTCATTTCGAGTCACTGTGGCCCACCTCCCCCAACAATCAACCCTATTGGGCCATTATGACACAATAGGGTTGAAATGATACGAAAAGATGGGTTGGTTTGATCAAATCCTAGAGAATACCGGTCAGGGTGGCCACCATGACCGCCTTGATGGTGTGCATCCGGTTCTCCGCCTGGTCGAAGACGACTGAGTGGGGACCACGGAAGACCTCATCGGTGACCTCCATCTCCGAGAGCCCATGCTCCTTAGCAATCTTCGCCATCACAGAGGTGTTGAGGTCATGGAAGGCGGGCAGGCAGTGCTCGAAGAGCACCGAGGGGTTGTTGGAGGAGGCAAGCAGTGCGCTGTTCACCTGGTACTCCTTGAGCAGGGCGATCCGTTCTGCGGCTTTCGCCTCCTCCCCCATCGAGAACCATACGTCGGTGTAGATGACATCGGCCCCCTTGACCGCCTCGCGGGGATCGGTGGTCACCAGCAGGTTCGCACCCTCGCCGAGGGCCCAATTATAGAGGTCGGGCGACGGGGAGAGCGAGGCGGGCGTGGCGATGCGGTAGCTGTAGCCGAGCTTGGCCGCCCCGATGAGCAGGGCATTGGAGACGTTGTTGCGCCCATCGCCGACGTAGGCGAAGACGAGCTCCTCTACTGCCTTGCCGGTGTGCTCCATAGCGGTCATCACATCAGCGAGCGTCTGGGTGGGGTGGTCATCATCGGTGAGGCCGTTCCACACCGGCACGCCACTGTAGCGGGCGAGATCCTCGATGATGCTCGTCTCGAATCCCCGGTACTCGATACCGTCATAGAGGCGACCGAGGACCTTGGCGGTATCCTCGATGGACTCCTTCGTCCCCATCTGGCTGTTGGTCAGGAAGGTGACGCCGGCGCCCTCGTCGAAGGCGGCGACCTCAAAGGAGCAACGCGTCCGCGTCGAGCTCTTGTCGAAGATCAGGGCGATGTTCATGCCGTCGAGCAGCTTGCCAGCGAGGTGGGGAGGGTACGCCTCCTTGCGCTTCTTGGCCTTCAGGTGCATCGAGAGCTCGATGAGCGAGAGGATCTCGTTCTTGGTAAAATCCTTGAGTGTCAGTAGGCTGCGTCCTTTCATTACGATAGCTCCTCTGGTGAATGGCTCCTATTTTTGCAAAACCCGTCCTCCCGTGTCAAGGCGAAACCGGCTATCGTGGTCTCACCGCGCACGGAACACCAGGGAGAGGCGATACACCCCCGGCCTGATGCGATAGCGCTCAAGGGTATCCGGGCCGCAGGTGGCCGTCCCGATCCCCCGTACCGCTGCATCGAGATAGAGGTGGTTGGACCGGCTGCGCTCCAACTCATCGGCATGCCGTTTCCCCCAGAGCTCCTCGATCGAGTATCCATGGAGGGAGAAGGCCCAATCACCGTCGCCTGAGATCCGCACAGCACCACCATGGTCGCTGATCACGTCGAGCCGCCGCACCCGGGTACGAACCCCATGGTCCTGGGGAACGATGTACGGGACATAGAGCTCATCCACTCTCATGGAATACTCCCCGAGCCTGGCGCCATCACAACGATCGGGGTAGTTCTCGTGTGGCCCAAGGCCAAAGTATGTGACGCTGGACCAGCAGGGCGGCAGCTCACATGTCACCCCAACCCTGGGGTATTCAGAGACTGCCCCAGAGAGGTGGAACACCCAGGTTGCACCAATCTGGGAGGAGGAGAAGATGAGCTCTTGTTCCACAAAGCCAAGGGGCTCCGATCGTCCGTTGAGGATGCGGTGTGTACTCTCAAGCGCCCCCTGGCGCTCGCACTGCTCCAGAAGCGTGAGGGAGGCCCCATCGAGGTCCGCATCCTTCCAGATCCCGACGGCCTTCCCCTCCTGGTTGAAGTCCTCCTCATTTCGTGCCTTCCTGTTGTGGTAGAGCGTCTTCATCCCGTCGTTCTCGGTAGGACAGCGGTACAAGCTTACCGTCAGCGGGGAGGCGAGCAACTCCGTGCCTCCTTCAAAGCACACGGAGGAGAGGAGTCCATCCGCATCAACACGCGCCCTGTAGGATGGTCCGTCGACCGCCCACCCCCCGTCATCCCCCTTCCTCAGGGGAGCCGTCTCCACCGCCTCCACACGCCTGTGGCTGCGCGGCGAGAGTGAGAATTGCCGCCATGCCACCATCTGCCCCGCAGAGGCCCAGGGGGTCCCCTCCTTCAACCGGCATCGAAAGAGGATGAAGCGCTCGCCCGAGAGGGCGGCAGAGCGCTCTGTCGTCCCGACCTGGGCAACATCAAACGTCCACGCCTCGCCGGGCGAGAGGGAGGGCATCACGACCTCCCCTGCAGCCACACTCCCCTCTCTCTCATCGAAGATCTCCCACTCCACCATGAGGTGGTCGGTGGTTGAGAAGTCATACTCATTGTACAGCGTGAATCTTCCGCTGCCCGGATGGTCGCTCTCTATGCGGATGGGTTGCTGAACCGTGAAACACTCTGCCATGACGGGCTTGGGGGTACGGTCAGGGAGGACCAATCCATTCAGGCAGAAGTCATAGTCAGTCGGCATATCGGCAAAATCACCGCCGTATCGCCACGCCTTGCCGCTGGAGGTGACGTGCCCACTCTCCCGGTCAAGGCCCGAGGGCGTGCCATCCTCCCTGACCCGGATACCCTGGTCCACCCAGTCCCAAATGAAGCCGCCCTGGAGTCCACGGGACCCCTTTATGAGGCGCCAGTAGTCGGCGAGGCTGCCATTGGAGTTCCCCATCGCATGGCTGTACTCGCACATGATCAGGGGGCGGTGCTCATCCGATTCCACCCGGTCCCACGCCTCGATCAAGGACAGGGGAGGGTACATCGGCCCCACGATGTCAGTGGCGTGGGCCCCACGCGTCAAGCTGGCAAGGGTATGGGGGCCCTGTCCCCACTCCGGCCGTACCGCCCCCTCATAGTGCACCACACGATGGGGGTCGAAGCGCCTGACCCACGCAGCACAGGCATCATGGTTCTCCCCGTACCCGCTCTCATTGCCCAGGGACCAGCAGATGATGGAGGGGTGGTTGTAGTGGAGGTGGACCATCCGTTGTACGCGCTCGAGGAAGCACGCGGCCCACCGCTCATCCCGGCAGATCGGGTCGTAGTTTGCATGGGTCTCGATGTTCGCCTCATCCATCACATAGAGGCCATAGCGGTCGCAGAGCTCGTACCACCTGGGATCATTGGGGTAGTGGCTGCAGCGAACGGCATTGAAGTTGTGCTGCTTCATCAGCCGGATATCGGCGACCATGCTCTCTGTCGAGATGGTCTTTGCCATGAATTCGTCGTGTTCATGGCGATTGACCCCCTTGATAAACACCCGCTTCCCATTGATCCAGAGCGTTCGTCTGGAGACCGAAATGCTGCGAAAGCCCAGGGGGAGGGCACGGTACTCCCCCTCCAAGGCCACAACGAGGGTATAGAGAGCGGGATGTTCGCTGCTCCACAACCGTGGCTGCTCTGCAGAAAGGGAGATGGCAGAAGAGCCGGTGAGAACCGCTTGTGTTGCATGGCACACCTCGCTGCCATCCGGGTCATAGAGCCACGCCTCCACAGTCGAGCCGCTCCCCACTGTCGAGACGGAGACGTCCACGGTGCCGCTCTCGAAATCAGCGGAGAGGAGCGCCGTCGCCTTGATGGCCTCCATCGTCGAAGGATCGCGGGCTATGAGGCGGATCGAGCGGTGCAGGCCCCCGAACCACCACTGGTCCTGGTCCTCGACATAGGAGGCATCGCTGTATTGGACAACCACGAGGACCAGCACATTCTCCCCATCCCTAAGGTAGTCACTCAGGTCGAAGTGCGATGCGAGGCGGGTGTCCTTGCCCATCCCGACGAACGTTCCATTCAGGTAGACTTCAAGGTAGCTCTCCGCGCTCCCGACCTCCAGGATGATACGCTTGCCCCGCCACGCCTCATCCACGGTGAAGGTTGTCCGGTGCACCCCCGTCGGATTATCCTCAGGCGGATAGGGTGGCTTGTTCTCAAACGGCATGACCACGTTTGTATAGTGGGGATGGCCATATCCCTGCATCGTCCAGGAGAGGGGGACTTGGATACGCTGCCAGGAGAGTCCTGAATCGATGGCAATCGCCCCCTCTTCGACGGCGAGGGGGTTGGGGTAGAATCGGAAGTCCCACACACCATCGAGGCTTCGCTCATAGGGAAGCGAACACGCACCCCACCCCTCAGGCCCGAGAGCCACATAGGAGAGGGCCTCCTCGCGGGAGAGGAATTGCGGGGGCAGTGCATAGGCCGGCAGCCGATTCACATTGGTCAGACCACTCTGCTCCCACGCGCGATACCCCAAGAACACCTTCGACATACCATTCCCTCCGGTGGCGTATTGTATGTCCTGGACATGGCCACCTGCCCCCCATTCTACCCTATCTCTCATGGCTTTTGGCACACATTCTCACACATCTGCTGCCCACCAGTGCCCCTACACAACAATCCTCCCCACGCGCTGGCAGGGAGGATTGATGATTCAATGAACCGTAGGGATTACTTGGAGACGAGGACAACCTCGCCATTGGTGTAGTGGCTGGCCACATACGCCTGGATCTTCTCCCCCTTGAGGGCGTTGACCAGGGCGACGATGGCAGCGTCGCCCTGTCGTCCTTCCTTGACCGCGACCACGTTCACGTAGGGGCTGTCCGCTCCCTCGACGAGCAGTCCGTCACGGGTGGCGACCAGACCGGCGGGGATGGCGTAGTTGCCGTTGATGATGGCGGCATCGACATCACCGAGGACACGCGGCAGGCTCGCCGCCTCGATCTCGCGGAACTTGAAGTTCTTCGGGTTGGAGGCGATGTCCAGCGGGGTGGCTTCAAGACCGGCGTTGGCTCTCAGGCTGATCAAGCCGGCGCTCTCGAGCAGGAGGAGGGCACGCCCCTCGTTGGTCGGATCGTTGGGGATCGCGATGGTGGCACCGTTGGGGAACGCTGCAACAGAAGAGTGCTTCCTGGAGTAGAGGGCGAAGGGCTCTACGTGGATACCGCCGGCGTTTGCCAAGTGGTAGCCGCGCTCACGGTTGAAGGACTCGAGGTAGGGGATGTGCTGGAAGAAGTTTGCATCCAGCTCACCGCTCTCAAGGGCCTCGTTGGGGGTCACATAATCGGTGAACTCCCGAACCTTCAGCGTGTAGCCTGCCTGGGCGAGCTCATCGACGACGAGGTTGAGGAATGCGGCGTGCGGCTCGGGGGTTGCCCCGACGACGATGGTGGATCCGCTGCCCTGCTCCTTGGTGCCGGCTGCGAAGAGAGAGAGGGCCAATAGGAGAGCCAATACAGTTAATAGACTCTTTTTCATACAATCTCCTTCTCTTGATCAACAAGAGATCTACAAGAATTCTTTTTTTGGGTTAGCGCCGAGCGATGAGGCGGGCGCTGATCCGGTTTCCCACCACCTGGATGATCTCGACGAGGACCAGGATGATGACGACGGCAACAAGCATGATATCACCGCGAAAGCGCTGGTACCCGTAACGGATGGCCAGGTCCCCCAATCCACCACCACCGATGGCCCCGGCCATTGCCGAGTAGCCGATCAGGTTGATGATCGTCAGCGTCACGCCGCTGACCAGGGAGGGAAGGGCCTCGGGGATCAACACCTTGCGGATGATCTGGAAGTTGGTGGATCCCATGGCGCGGGCGGCCTGAACGACCCCCGGATCCACCTCCTTGAGTGCGGTCTCGATCACTCGAGCCACGAACGGTGCCGCCGCAATGGAGAGGGGCACAATAGCTGCCGTAGTACCGATGCTCGTCCCGATCAGAAGCCGGGAGAGCGGAAAGAGCAGGATCATCAGGATGATGAAGGGGAAGGAACGCAGCACGTTGACGATGCGCGAGAGGATATTGTTGAGGATCGGCATCGGGATGATGCCCCCCTGATCCTCGGGCGAGGTGACCGTGAGCATGATCCCCACCGGAAGGCCCAGGATCAAGCTGAAGAGCGTGGAGAAGAAGACCATCGAGAGCGACTGGAGCGTCGAGGTGAGGATCAGATTCCATACCAATGCGTTCATAGCACACCCTCCTCGACCACCACACCGATCTCACGAAGGAGTGCGATGGCATTGTCGCGCTGTTCATTGGTGCCGTTGATGTCAACGAACATCGTCCCGATCTCCACATCCCCTACCCGTTGCACCCCACTGGCGCGGATATTGAAGTCCACGCCACTGGCGCGACTGACGGTACTGAGGATCGGCTGGTCGGTCGTGTCCCCCCTGAAACGCAGGGTATAGGCACCGCGCTTCTTGGACCATTGGACCATCCTGTCGTCACCTTTGGCCGCCTCATCGACCCCGACGAGGTGGGTGAGGAAGTCCTTGGTCACCGCACTCTGGGGATTGCTGAAGAGATCGGTCACCAACCCCTCCTCGGCCACAGTGCCATCATCGAGGACAGCAACGTGGATGCAGGCGTCACGGACCACCTCCATCTGGTGGGTGATCATCACAACGGTGAGGCCCATCTTCTGCTGGATCTCCTTCAGCAGGGAGAGGATCGAGTGGGTTGTCTGTGGATCGAGGGCGCTGGTCGCCTCATCACAGAAGAGGATGTCAGGGCTGCAGGCGAGGGCCCGGGCTATGGCGACACGCTGCTTTTGGCCACCGCTGAGGGTGGAAATCGGCGCCTTGCCCCGTCCCTCCAGCCCAACGAGGGCCAAGAGTTCATCGACCCGCCCCTTGATCTCACCCTTGGGAGTTCCGGTGATCTCAAGCGGATAGGCGATATTCTGCTCGGCATTGCGGCTGGAGAAGAGGTTGAAGTTCTGGAAGATCATGCCGATGCGCCGGCGTCTCTGGATCAAGGCATCCCCTTCGAGCCCGTCCACCCGGACGTTGTCGAAGTAGATCTCGCCGTCATCGGGCTGCTCAAGGAGGCTGATGAGGCGTACGAGGGTGGACTTGCCTGCACCGCTCTTGCCGATGATCCCGTAGATCGTATTGGAGGGTATAGAGAGGCTGACACCATTGACTGCGTGCAATGTGCCGTAGGTCCTCTGTAAGTTATGCAATGCAATCTGCATGAATATACCCTCAATATACAATTGCCAAATAATTGTTACCATCATAGTCAAAAGAGGAGTGTTGAACAAGTGGGCGTCGAGTGTCGATAACGTAAAAAGCGCCCTCCCGTCAGGGAAGGCGCGCATGGATGAAAAAGAAAGGGCCCGG
>CALFMX010000113.1 GCA_937902565.1 uncultured Spirochaetales bacterium | reverse complement strand
TCCACAGGCATCTGATAATCCAGTGCAGCAGTCAATTCCACACCACCGGCCACGCCGCGATCACCGATGATCGCGGCATCTGCTGCGGGAATCCCGGCATTGACCAGTGCGTCTACCATGAACGCCTCGAGCTCCTCGAAGCTCAACCATGCGCAGTCAGCATAGTGCTCTGCATACTCTTCCAAAAACTTCATCACACACTCCTTCTACTGTGTAGTAGTTGCAATAATAATCGAGAGATCACCAGGGATCTCCATCTGACTGACAATATCACCGCCCTCCTGGTCGGTGACCAGGATATCGACCTGGTCCAGGCCGATGGTGCGGTAGTTCGAGACCACCCCGATCTTGTTGGCGGCGGCCACCACGATGACGCTTCCCACCGTCTGCTCGATCATGGCGCGGGTGGTCTCCGCCTCCTCGAGGATGGGGGTGGTGAGGCCGCCGGAGGGCGAGAAGCCGTCGACGCCGATGATCGCCTTGGTGGCGTTGATCTGCGAGATGATGAGGGAAGCGAGGGAGCCGGAGACGGAGTGGCTCCGCTGGCGGTAGACCCCGCCACAGAAGATCAGGCGGATGTTCTCACTCTCCTTGCACGCCCAGAAGGCGTCGGCGTTGTTGGTGACGATGGTGATGCTCTTGTCGAGCCGGGCAAGGGCCTGGATGACAGCAAGCGTCGACGAGCCGCTGTTGACGTAGAGGGTATCCCCCTCCTCGACCATAGCAGCGACCCTGGCGGCGATGGCCGCCTTCTGTACCGGATACTCCTTGACCTTCTGCGGGTAGTCGGGCTCGACCACGAGGGTGCGCAACTCGGTGGCCCCCCCGTGGGTGCGCTCGACAAGCGAGCGGGCGGCCAACTGGTCGAGGTCGCGTCTGATGGTCAGCTCACTGACATGAAGCTCCTGGGCCAACTCACTTACCGTGACGATTCCCTCACGCCGTATGCGTTGGAGAATATGCTGTTGTCGTCCGGCTGGAATGGTTGACATTAGGGCCTTCCTGAATGTTTTTGAATTATTTACTACCTATTTGTATGATACAATCAAAAACATTCAGATGTCAATCATGATTATCACTCTTTTGCCCCCCTTGATTCTCCCACTCAAACCTGCTAATCTCAGAGAGGCTTCACGCCATGGTGCCATACCCAAGCGGCTAGGGAAAGGTCTGCAAAACCTTCATACATCGGTTCGAATCCGATTGGCACCTCTCTTTTCAGGACTGCCCTGTGGCAGTCCTGTTTTCTTTCTACGCATAATGGGCCGCATACGCCCTCGCCTCGGAGGCGACGTAGACGAGAAAACAGGCAGATACCCTTATTCTGTGACAAGATTTGTTCCAAAATACCCCTATTTTGTAACAATCAGGCGTTCTTCCCTGAATCTTGGAGAGGATGTATCGTAGGTGTCATTTCACTGGAATTTTGATTTTCTTCTGGGTGACCGGAACCGGAGGCTCGACGGTCCCGATGATCTCCTTCTTCCCGTCGAGGTCCCTGATGATGTTGGTTCCCTCCACATAGGTGATGGCTACACCCGCTCTCATGAACGGGAGATAGTGAGTGACCAGAGACTCGGCATATAGATATATGTCAATTTGGTAAGCAGTAGCGTGTGTATGTGCTAATCAACAACCTGGACATGTGTACATCGCTCATGAATACCAGCGCTGGAACTTACTCCTCGGCTTCTCCGGCAGCGTCATCTTCAGCCTGCCACGCTCGACCAATGGCCTGATATATTCACTGATGAAGTAGCCGACGCTCTCAAAGCCGAAGTGGGAGGCAAACCACTCTCGACATCTTACCTAATATGTATAGATTTCTGTCGAATAAGAAAATTTCTATCGAATTTTTCCAAATCTTATCAAATTCTTGATAAATTCTTGTGAAAAGTTTTATGAGCTTTGCTAGCAATACCTACTTTTCTCATAATTATACCATAAGGGGTATAATATGGTCACATGGACAATCCAATCGGTACCTTCATAAAGAAAGAACGCAAGCGAGTTGGGCTCACCCAAGTTGAGTTTGCTCTTCGCTCCGGGTTGGGGCTGCGGTTTGTACGGGACCTCGAACAAGGCAAACCCACCGTCAGACTCGACAAGGTCAACCAAGCGCTGGCAATGTTCGGTCACACGGCAGCCCCAGTCTCGATCAAGGAGCTGCGATGATGACCTACCGAAGAGGGATGGTGCGCTACCAAGGGGAGATGGCTGGCATCATCGAGGAGTACGAGGGTGGGTATCGCTTCACCTATGAGGAGGCATACCTGAACAATCCTGAGGCAGAGCCGGTCAGCCTCACCCTCCCCCTCGATACGCACATCTGGGAAAACCCCACCCTCTTCTCCTTCTTCGATGGCCTCATCCCTGAAGGCTGGCTCCTTGCCATTGCCCTCACGGTGTGGAAACTGGAAAGGAGAGATCGCTTTGGCCTGCTTCTTTCGGTCTGTAAGGACCCTGTTGGGGCAGTCAGTGTGGAGGCAATCGTATGAAGAGATGCCTGAAGTGCTATCTACCCCTTGAGGAAGGCGAAATCGGAGAGTGGCACAGACGCTGTAGCCGCTCATTCTTCACCGCCGATGAGCCACCCCTTATCGCCCTCGATGACGAGACAATCCAGACCCTCGCAAAAGAGTCGAGCAAGGAAGGCTGGAGCATCGCCGGTGTGCAGCAGAAGCTCTCCCTTGCTGCACTGGTTAAGGAAGACACCAAGAGGTTCCACCCTTCACTGTATATCCTCAAACCACAGAGCCCTGATCATCCCCATCTTCCGCAGTTGGAGAGCGTGGCGATGCTCGACCTCACCAACCTCTTCTATCTCTTGGTCTTCTCGTTTGTCATCGGTAACAACGACATGCACTTGAAGAACTTCTCCCTCTACACACCAGAGAGGGGGCGGACCATGCTCACCCCCGCCTACGACCTCTTGCCGGTTACACTGGTCCTACCCCAGGACAAAGAGGAGACAGCGCTGACGCTCTCTGGGAAGAAGAACAAGATTACAAGGAGAGACTTCCTCTCTCTGGCAAAAGCCTACACGGTCCCCGACAAGGTCGCTGTCAACCTCATCAGCCGCCTCCTCACCATGCAGGATGAATTTACTCTCATCATCCGACGAAGCTTCCTTGACGAAAGTTTGCAAGCGCAGCTCATCGCCCTGATCGAGGAGCGGATGAGGCGGCTGAGTGTATAAGGCTACGTAAACGATATAGCTATCTCCCGCTTCTCCTTCACGCAATCAGCGAGATAGAGGTGATGATGTTCTGAGAGAAAGGTAAAGCTTTACCTTTCTCGTCCATGCAGACCACCGGTCTCATCGGATCATATGGCTGGGCGTATAAGGTCAGCACATCCTCCATGGCAGCGACGAAATCACCGTTCTGTTGGGCCGGGATGCACCAACAACGCTTCAGGTGAGGCTCAAATTCGTTTTTTTAGTGTCCGTGAGACCGACATCGGCGATATCTCGTCGACATAATCCAGTTCCACCATTTTCTCCGCCAGCAGGCGCACCGTCCACCTTGCATATCCTTCAGGGGCGGGGGAGCAGCACAGGGCGATCAGGTGGGCCTCTACGTCACCGGTGATCCTGATCTCTCTCGGCCCTGTCTCCCGTTTCTTGCGGACCACCGTCGCCTTTGCATCTTTGCCCAGATCATGGAAGGCCTTCTTGACCGCCTTGACGGTTTGCAGGCTGACGCCAGCTCTTTCAGCGATGACTTGCTCGGTAGGCGGACGCCTGCCGCTTGATGCATCCGCTTCCAGTAGGACCCGAGCCCGCTTGAGCTCTTGCACTGGCCTCACCCCTCTTTTGGTGAATTCAGTCAGGTAGGTACGTTGTTCTTCGGTGAGAACGATGGTTTTCTTGCTATATGCCATGGCGGTATCCTCCTCTATTGTTCCCTATATGGGAGGATACTGCAAGAATTGCATAAAGTATATATTTAAGTGTTACTAACTACTAGTTTGTTTAGAGCGCTGAGATCTCCAGAGTGTTCTGCAATACGTGCTACACGCTTCCAGTAGCTTGGAACGGCTCACTTTGAGACGTACCGATACGTGGAAGCTTCAGCACTCACCCTTACCGTGTCTTGCCCAGATACGCCACCTTCACCTCTTCGTTGGCCAAGAGCTCCTCTCCGGTCCCTTCCAGGGTGATGGTCCCCGTCTGCAGCACATAGCCGTAGTCGGCTGTGTGCAGGGCCACGTTGGCGTTCTGCTCGATGAGCAGGACGGTGACGCCCTCGCTGTTGATACGCCTGATGATGGAGAAGATATCCTTGACCACCAGGGGGGCGAGGCCCAGGGAGGGCTCGTCCATCATCACCATAGTGGGATTTGCCATCAGGGCACGGCCGACGGCGAGCATCTGCTGCTCCCCCCCGCTGAGGGTGCCGGCGTGCTGCCAGTGGCGCTCCTTGAGGCGGGGGAAGAGGTCATAGACGTGTTCGAGGCTGCGCGCCTCGCTCTGCTTGTTCTGCAGGTAGGAGCCGAGCTTGAGGTTCTCGAGGACGGTGAGGTTGGGGAAGACCCGTCGTCCCTCGGGGACGAGGACCAGGCCCCGTTCGACGATGCGCCTCGTATCGAGGCCGGTGATCAGCTCACCTTGGTAGGTGACCGAACCGCCGGCGGTGTCCACCAGGCCCATGATGGCGCGCAGCGTCGTCGACTTGCCCGCACCGTTGGCTCCGATGAGGGTGACGATGCTCCCCTCCTCCACGCTGAAGGTGATACCCCCCAACGCCACGATCCCGCCGTAGTGGACCGCCAGGTCCTTGATCTCTAGTATGCTCATGTCTCATCAACCCCCAGGTACGCCTGGATGACGCGCTCGTTGTTCTGGATCTCGGTGGGCGTACCATAGGCGATCGTCTTCCCGTAGTCGAGCACGTAGATCGAGTCACTGATGTCCATGACCAGGTTCATGTGGTGCTCGATGAGGAAGACCGTCAGTTCAAACGAGTCCTTGATCTCCACGATGAAGGCGGAGAGCTCGTCGGTCTCCTTGGGGTTCATGCCCGCTGCCGGCTCGTCGAGCAGCAGCAGCCTCGGCCCGGTGGCCAGGGCGCGGGCAATCTCGAGGCGGCGCTGTTTGCCGTAGGGCAGCGAGGAGGACTTCTCCCCTGCGCTATCGAGGAGGCCCACGCGCTCCAAAAGCGCGTAGGAGTCCTCGGCCATCTCCCGCTCCTCGGCCTTGTTGAGGCGGAACGTCGCGCCAAGCAGCCCTGCCTTGATGTGGCAGTGCTTGGCGATGAGGACGTTCTCGAAGACGGTGAGATCCTTGAAGAGGCGGATGTTCTGGAAGGTGCGCGCCAGGCCGAGGCGCGTGATCATATCGGGCTTGTTGACCACGGTGCACTCAGTGGTCCCGGTATAGGAGCCGGCGTAGATCTTCTTCATCTTGGATCGCGGGCAGTTCTCCGCGATCGTCTGCCCATCGAAGACCACCCGCCCATTGGTGGGCTGGTAGCCGCCGGTGATGACGTTGAAGGCGGTGGTCTTTCCCGCCCCGTTGGGGCCGATGAGGGCGGTGATCTCCCCGGTGGGGATGCGGATGTTCAGGTCATCGACGGCGACCACGCCGCCGAACTGCATCGTCAGGTGTTCGGTCGAGAGGAGGATGGTGCTCATTGCCCTGCCTCCTTCTTCCTGCCCCATTTCCTGGATCGCAGTCGTCGTCCAAACGCCTCCCAGCTGAACTCATTGGTACCGAAGAGCCCTCGTCTATAGATGAGGACGACGATCATGAGGAGGATAGAGAAGACCACCATCCTGAAGCCGGTACGGAAGAGAGGAATCTGGTAACCGAAGAGGGTAAGAGGCTGATCGAAGAAGCGCAGCCACCACTCCTTGGCGGCGGTGACGAGGGGAAGCATTAGGTGTTCTGAGGTGGACGCCAGAGGTATGGTGGCGATCCACGCTAACCGCATTTG
>CALFMX010000112.1 GCA_937902565.1 uncultured Spirochaetales bacterium | reverse complement strand
CCCTGAAAGGCGGGGTCGATTGCGATGGAGCAACTGCAGCGATGGGCCATCTTTGAGAGTGCAGAGGGAGGGCAGAAATCAGCGATGGCGATGAGCCGGCCCTTCCAAAAAGCGCCGACAAAGAGCCGGGATTCGCTTTGATGGACCCGCTGGAGATAGAGACGCTCATCCTCGACCCCCGCGCTCCACTCATCGGCATAGCGGCTCATGTAGGGACACGTTGCGTAGATCCTCTCCATATGGGCGATGACCGCCTCGCCATCTCTTCCTTCGAGAGAGCGAAGGGAGACGGTACGTCCGTCCTTTGCTTTCAGTTCGATTTCATCTACACGCATGTCCGCCTCCCCCTGATGGCCCCATCATACTGGAGCCCACGGTCGCTGGAAAGTGAGGGAGGCACGATAGTGTTGATACCGTGTGCCATGGGGTGACGGTTCCCCGGTCAAACGGGTTTTGACCCTTCCCCTTGTCTGTCAGTTGACGTAGCTGTGGATGGATGGGAGGAGGATATTGACTCCCACGAAGGTGAAGATCACCGAGACAAAGCCGATGATGGAGAACCAGGCGGCGTGTTTGCCCCGCCAATTCTTGCGCAGGCGCATGTGCAGGTAGATGGCGTAGATGATCCAGGTGATCAGCGACCACGTCTCCTTGGGGTCCCACGCCCAGTAGCGTGACCACGCCTTCTGCGCCCAGATGGCGCCGCTGATGATGACGATCGTCAGCATCATGAAGCCGAAGACCACCACGCGGTAGCTGAGGATGTCGCTCACCTCCGGCTCGGCGAGGATCTTGTGCTCGCTCGTCCGCTTGGAGTCGATGAGGTAGATCACGCTGATGGCACAGGCGAGGGCGAAGGAGCCGTAGGAGAGGATCGCCGTCCCGACATGGAAGGTGAGCCAGATCGATTGGAGGGCGGGCATGAGGGGGCGCACCGTCTTGTTCTGCATCGATGCATACCCCATCACCAGAATCGCCAGTGGCAGGACGAACGCCCCGATGGCCCCGAAGCGGTAGAGGGCGAAGAGGATGAGGAAGCTCAGGACGATTCCCCAGGCAAAGGAGAGGGCGAACTCATACTGGTTGCTGAAGGGCAACCGCCCCGCCCCGATGGTCCTCGCTGCCATGGCTACGGTGTGGAGCACCAGACCTGCCAGGGTGGTCAAGACTCCAACCTTCTCCACCCGTTTTGAGAGTTTGGAGATCTGGATGAGGAAGAGGAGTGCTGATACGACGTAGAAGGCGAAGGCAATGATGAAAGTGACGTTTTCTATGCGTTGGTACATGGGTTCAATCCTTATTGGCAAGGGCCGATTTCACATTCTGATGGAAGACCCAGCCGTTTCTGCGGCTGGAGGTGACAACCTTCCCCCCTTCATAGCTGATGAAGCGCGGGTAGAGGTAGAAGCTGATAAAGAGACCGATGAGCATGATGATGAACGAGGTCAGGACGATGGGGTAGGAGAGGTCCTTGCGCACCAGGAGCCCGGTATAGGCGACTGAGTGGGTGAAGTAGATGTGCAGGTCCTTGTAGTGGATATGGTCGCCGGGGGCGACGATGTAGGAACCCACCGGCTCGCCGAACTCATAGAGGATCACGGCGTAGTAGGGGTCGATCTCCCGTTCGCTCATCTTCACCGGTTGGTCCTGGTGGCCGATCCCCATCTCGGGGTAGTAGTTGTAGAGGTAGATGGTGAGGTGGCTCGGCTGGTAAAAGTAGCTGTAGCCACTGCGCATAAGGCCGCCTGCCACCACCGCTCCGCTATCGTCGGCGATCTGGAGGTTGCTGGCCCAGCCAAAGTTGGCCTGGTAGAAGCCCAGCCCCTTGTGGTGGAGCGGCTTGTTCACCCACAGCGCCTCGCTGGTGGTCGTCCCGTCATCATCGGCGATGGTGAGGGTGCTGATGTACTGCTGGACAGCCCCGCTCTCCTGGAATGTCATGTGAAAATCATCGAGGGTGATGGTGAAGCCCTGCTTCTCGAAGCGATGCTGGTTGCCCGGCAGGAGGTTGACCGTCTCGTCGCTTGCGCTTCTGGAGCCGATCACCGCACCAATGAAGAGGACGAGGATGCCGATGTGGGTGATCGTCGCCCCGAGCACCCCGAAGCGGTATGTGCCTGCCTTGATCACCGTCCCATCATCAGCGATGGTGTAGCGGCGCCGGTTGCAGTAGGCGAGCAGCTTCTCCCGCTCCACGTCCTCGATGACGAACTCCTCACTCTGGAATGAGGGGAAGAAGCCCTTGTCCAGCTGCTTGACCTGCCCCTTCATCGAGATGACGGTGCAGAGGGTGAGGTTGAGGGAGAAGAGGGCCATCAGGACTCGGAAGATGAGGGAGCTGTACGCCTTATCCAGCGAGAGGGCGATGATCAGGGAGCCAGCTCTCGGATAGCGCTCAAGATAGAGGGAGGGGTCACCATGCTGCGGCAGCAGCGTCCCGATGACGATGTAGGCCGCGATAAGGATCAGCAGGACGATGGCGACCTTCAGCGAGGATGCGAAGCGGATGATCTTGGGTGTACGTCTGTTCATGGCTAGCCTTGAATATATCAGAAGAGCCAAAAGTTTTCACCTCTAGCTCTTCTGGATTGTTGATTCAATACATCAATCTTCGATCGCAGGCGGTACTGTCGGGATTACCTGCCAGTTTGCCTTGCTGTCCGTCTCCCTGAGATCCTTCTCACTGAGGAAGATCCTCTGGTTCCCGTGACACGAATTACAACTCTCGCTCTGGAAGGTCGAACGCTGGATGTTGTGCGTCGGCGAGTACTTCCAGTTCGCCTTCTCATCGAAGTTGGGAATCAGGTCATCCCCTGCCTCGATGAAGGAGTCGGCGGTCGTGGGCATGTGGCGCAGTGCCACATACTTGTAGGGACGCTCCGGTGTCGGGTTGGTGTTCAGCCCAATGCGGAAGAGGACCCTCGTCTCGGAGTGACTGACCAGTGACTGGCGGTCATCTGCAATGGTGACGTGGCACTCGAAGCAGTTCTGGTTCGCCTGTGAGTGACAGACCTGGCAGGAGAGGAGATCGCCGTGGATGTTGTGCATCTCGATCTCTGAGTTGCCGCTGAGCACATCCTCGTGACAGTC
>CALFMX010000111.1 GCA_937902565.1 uncultured Spirochaetales bacterium | reverse complement strand
CCGTTTGCCAGCTCGCTTGGCGTGCTGAAAAAACTCTTACGCTAGCTTTGGAGGAGACCATGAGACGAACCCTCTCGATCATCGCCCTTGCCATCATCACGGTGGCCAGCCCCCTCTTCGGAGCCTTCAACCCTGTTCAAGCCGACCACCTCTTCGACACCGACCACTTCATCGAGGCTCGGACCCTCCTGCTCGACGAGCTGGCCAAGGCCGGCACACCCAAGGAGGAGAGCGACATCCTCTGGCGCCTGTCCCGGGTTATGGTCTCCATCGGCGATGACCTGGACAAGAGCGACAAGGAGGGGCGGTTTGCCGCCTATGAGGAGGGGGAGGCGTATGCGCTGCGCTCCATCAAGATCCACCCCCAGGCGGATGGCTACCTCTGGAAGGCCTCGAACGTCGGACGCTGGGGACAGACCAAGGGGCCGCTCAACTCCCTGGCCAAGGCAAAGGGGATGCTCGATGACCTCACCGTCATCGTCAATGACTTCGATACCCTCGACTCAAGTGAGACGTGGTATGTTCTCAGCGCCCTCTACGATGAACTGCCACCGGTGATCTCCTTCGGCAACAATGATTGGGCGATCAGCTACGGGCGCAAGGCCCTGGAGCACATCCCCGCCCACCTCCTCTACCCCGGCCACTACCAGAAGGTTGCCTCCGAGCTGTGGGCGCGCAACTGGAGTGCATCCAAACGTGCCAAGGAGATGAAGAAGATGGAGAAGAGCTGGGAGAAGGCGACCACCAACCTTGAACGCTACCGCTACTATGAGGGCAAGGATGGCGGGAGCACCATCCCCTTCTACTCCTCGGTGAGCCTCGTCAAGATGAGCGACCGCCAGGAGGCGGAGATGCTCCTCTCCTATGCACTGGCCAAGTACAAGGTCTTTTCACCGATCAAGCGGGCCGATACACGCGAGATTGAGGAAATCGAGGCGCTCCGCTCCTCCTGGATTTGACCAGCCACCGTCAAAACCCTCCCCGCGGAGGGTTTTGATCGATTAGAGGCAACAATCTGCTCAATCTTGGTTCTCAAACCCGCGCTCTTGTTCTAAGATGGGGGGTATGGGCACGACATGGAAGATTCACATCAAGAAGGCGGCAGCCTGGACGATCAGGGCCCTCATCGTCGGTCTCATCACCGGAGTGGTAATCACCCTCCTTGCCGCGATGATCAAGGCGGCAACAGAGACCCGTCAGGCCAACGAGTGGCTCATCTTCGCCATCCCCGTCGGGGCGCTACTGACCACCTACCTCTTCTATAGCCTCGGGCCACAGCTGCAACAGGGCACGATCCGCATCATGAGCCTGATTACCAAGAGCGAGGATGAAGCTGACCAAGCACGGCTCAGGAGCTACACCGAGAACGTGGCCGATGAGGAGAGACCCATCTCCACCACCCTCGCCCCCCTCCTGTTGATCACCACCTTCATCACCCACCTCGTCGGCGCCTCCGGCGGCAAGGAGGGTGTGGGCGTCCAGGTCGGCAGCTCGCTCGCCTCCTATGTGGGGGAGGCGGAGAGCCGCCTGCGGAAGCGCAGCTTCGACCTCCACATCCAGGGCGTCTACCTGATGACAGGGGCGGCTGCTGGTTTTGCTGCCCTCTTCAACGCACCGGTGGCGGGAGTCCTCTTCGGCCTGCAGTTCTCAAACCCCCGCATCAACCGCATCGATGCGTTCCTGCCCGCCCTCGTCGCCTCCTACACCGCCACCATGGTCTCCCAGGCCCTCCATATCTCCGTCATCGAGACGGTGGCATGCCCAAGTCTGCCGTTCACGCTGCCCATCCTCCTCCAGCTCCTCCTCGTCTCGATCCTCTTCGGCCTCATCTCCCGCTTCTTCTGCATCCTGACCCACCAGGTGCGGCGCATCACGGCCCGCCTGACCGCCAACCCATACCTGCGAAGCCTCTTCACCTCCTCGCTCCTCCTCGCCGCCTCCCTGCTCATCTATCTCCTCCACGGCAACTTTGAGTTCAACGGCCTCTCGGCCCACCTCATCAAGGAAGCGGCATTGGGCACCACGACAGCGCTCTCCCCGCTCTACAAGTTCGTCCTTACGATCCTCACCATTGCCAGCGGCTTCATCGGAGGCGAGGTCGTGCCCCTCCTGGTCATCGGGGCGACGACCGGCTCGCTTGTGGCCACCACCTTCGGCCTCTCGACTGCCACCTTCGCGATGCTCGGGGCAGTAGGGATGCTCAGCGGGGCGACCAAGCTCCCCCTCGCCTGCTTTGCCCTCGGCCTCGAGCTCTTCGGCTTCTCCAGCCCCACGATGCTCTTCTTCGTCTGTGCGGTGAGCTACTTCATCAGCGGCCCCGCCTCCATCTACAAGAGCAGCAGCACATAAGCGGAAAAAACATACAATTCCGTCTTGACAGGAGATGAGCTAATTCTTATTATATGAATACATCATCATATAATGATATATAGGAGCAGACCATGACCAAGACCCGAAGCTGGAGCGTAGAGAATCTCGATTGCGCCGCCTGTGCCAATGAGCTCGAACATGCACTCTCCCTCCATGACGGGGTTGCCTCCGCCTCGATGAACTACCTGGCGGGAAAGCTGACCGTGGAGAGCAAGAAGGTCGAGGATGACCACTTCTGGAGCGGGATCGAAGCGGCGGCACAGAAGGCCGAGCCAACGGTGAGGCTGGTGGCCATCGGGGATGTGACGAGGGAGCGCATCTACTCCTTCAGCGGCCTGGACTGCGCCGCGTGCGCCCTCGAGGTCGAGTCTCACCTTGCCCAGGGGGCGGGGGTTGCCTCGGCACGTGTCGACTGGGCAGCCGGGACGATCCGCATCACCAGTGAGGCGGCCGAAGAGGAGGGCTTCTTCAGCCACCTGATTGAGAGCGCCAAGGCCGTCGAACCGACCCTGAAGGTGAAACCCTTCGAGGTGCGAGGTGAGCGCTCCCCCTTCTTGCAGAGCCGTCTCTACCGCATCATCGCCTCCCTGCTCTTCTTTGCATCCGCAGCGTTCTTTGGACAACCGATCCTCTATCTGGCTGCCTACATCATCGCCGGCTATGACGTCATCTACAAGGCGGTGAAGAATATCCTGGCAGGCAAGCTCTTTGACGAGTACTTCCTGATGAGCGTTGCCACGCTCGGCGCCCTCTTCATCGGTGAGCGGGGCGAGGCGAGCGCCGTCATGCTCTTCTACCTCATCGGTGAGTACTTCCAGGAGAGCGCCGTCATACAGAGCCGCCGCTCGGTCCTCGCTGCCCTGGAGCTGAAGGTCGACGAAGCACGCCTCGTCGACGGTGATGAGGTGCGCATGGTCAAGAGTGAAGAGGTTGCGGTCGGCTCAACCATCCGGGTCCTCGCCGGCGAGAAGATCCCCCTCGATGGCACGATCATCCGCGGGGTGAGCGAACTGGACATGAAGAGCCTCACCGGGGAGTCCCTGCCACAGTACAAGGCCCCCGGCGACGAGGTGCTCAGCTCGTCGGTCAACCTCTCCGGCAGCCTCGATATCGTGACCACCAAGCCCTTTGAGGAGTCGACGGCGGCCAAGATCCTCCACCTGGTGGAGGAGTCATCGGCCAAGAAGGCCGAAAGCGAGCGCTTCATCACCACGTTCGCCCGCTACTACACCCCTGGCCGCGGCCCTGGCCATCATCCCGAGCCTCATCACCGGAGCCTGGCAGACCTGGGTCTACCGCTCCCTCGTGTTTTTGGTGGTCTCCTGCCCCTGTGCGCTGGTCATCAGCGTTCCCCTCTCCTACTTTGCCGGGATTGGCAAGAGTGCCCGCAGCGGCATCATCGTCAAGGGGGGCAACTACCTCGAGACCCTGCGCCGCCTCGATGCGGTGGTCTTTGACAAGACCGGTACGCTGACGAGCGGGCGCTTCAGCATCGACACGGTCGAGGTCGACAGTGCCTCCCCCTATGACGAAGCCACCCTCAATGCGCTCATTGCCTCACTTGAGCGGATGAGCAACCACCCCCTCTCCAAAGCCTTTGCACCCCTCGAGGCACCGTTTGACCCAAGCGATGTGACCGAGCTTGCAGGCAAAGGTCTGGTGGGCATTGTCGATGGCAAGCGCCTTGTAGCTGGAAACGCCCTGTTGCTGGAAGATCAGTCGATCACATGCTCGCCGCGCCTCAGGGCCGGTGGAACCATCCTTTTGGCCGTCGATGGCGTCCACCTCGCCTCCTACCACCTCTACGACGAGCCGAGGCCCGGTGCCCAGGCGCTGATGGAGTACCTGAGAGGCGCGGGGGTGCAGCACCTGGTGATGATCAGCGGGGACAATGAGGAGAGTGCGCGGCGGGTGGCCCGGGAGGTGGGCATCGACGAGGTGCACGCAGGCCTCCTGCCCCATGAGAAGCAGGCCGAGGTCCTGCGCCTCAGCGAGCAGTACCCGAACCTCGCCTTCGTGGGCGACGGTATCAACGACGGGCCGAGCCTGGCGGCAAGCAAGGTCGGCATCTCCCTGGGCCAGGGAGCCAGTGACCTGGCCATGGAGAGCGCCGATGTCGTCATTCTCAGCGATGACCTGGCCAATATCGGGACCCTGGTCGAGGTAGCCCGCAAGACCGGGGTCATCGTGAGGCAGAATATCACCATCGCCCTGGTCATCAAGGGCCTCGCCCTCCTCTTCGGAGCCCTCGGCTATGCATCGATGTGGGTCGCCGTCATCGCCGATACCGGCGTGACGATCATTGCGGTGCTCAACGCGTTGCGGATCCTGCTCATGCGCCGCTCTCGTTGATATTCGAAGTCGGGTATGGTACGCTTGCCCCGATTGACGAAGGATTGTTGCAATGAACGAAAAAATGACACGAAACATCGGCATCATGGCCCATATCGATGCCGGCAAGACGACGACCACCGAACGGATCCTCTACTATAGCGGGGCGAGCCACCGCATCGGCGAAGTCGATAACGGCGAGGCCACGATGGATTTCCTCGAGCAGGAGCAGGACCGTGGCATCACCATCGCCAGTGCCGCCACCACCTGCTACTGGAAGGACCACCAGATCAACATCATCGATACCCCGGGCCACGTCGACTTCACCGCCGAGGTGGAGCGGTCGCTCAGGGTCCTCGACGGCGCGGTCATGGTCGTCTGTGCCGTCGGTGGGGTCGAGCCGCAGACCGAGACGGTCTGGCGGCAAGCCGACACCTACCATGTCCCCCGCATCGCCTTCATCAACAAGATGGACCGCCTCGGTGCAAGCTTTCCCGAGGCTGTCGAAGAGATAGCAACCAAGCTCTCCGCCAATCCGATCCCGCTCTTCATCCCCGTCGGAAAGGAGGGGGAGTTCAGCGGGATCATCGACCTGATCAGGTCCACCTACCTCGTCTACAGCAAGGAGGACCAGGGCAAGACGATCAGCGAGGAGGAGATCCCCGCCTCGATGAGGGCAGAGGCGGACGCGTGGCATGAGAAACTCATCGACAGTGTCTCCTCCTTCAGCGACGAGATCACCGAGCTCTACTTTGATGGCCAGCCGATCCCCCCCGCCCTGATAGTGAAGGTACTCAAGAAGGCGACCCTCGAGCGCAAGGCGCTTCCCGTCTTCGTCGGCTCCTCGCTCAAGGATATCGGGGTGCAGACACTGCTCGATGGCATCATCGAATACCTCCCCTCCCCGAGCGAGGCAGCCCCGATCATGGGCCTGAAGGTAAAGGGAGGAGATGAGGTTGCAGTCTCATACGACAGGGAGAAGCCGCCGCTTGCCCTGATCTTCAAGATCCAGGTGGACCGCGAGGCAGGCCCCATGAGCTTTGTCCGGGTCTACAACGGGACGATCAAGAAAGCGAGCACGATGTTCAACATCAGCAAGAAGAAGCGGGAACGGGTCAACCGGATCCTGAGGATGTACGCAAACCGCCAGGAGGAGGTCAATGAGCTCGAGGCGGGGGACATCGGGGTGATCATCGGGTTCAAGGAGGGGCGCACCGGCGATACGATCGCCAGCGAAGGCTCACAGATCCTCCTCGAGGAGATCAGGTTCCCGACCCCGGTGATCTCGATTGCCATCGAGCCCTCGACCCAGAGTGATAGCGAGAAGCTGCGGATGGCCCTCTCGACCCTCACCCAGGAGGACCCGACCTTCAGTTACAAGGATGATGAGGAGACCGGCCAGCTGGTCATCAGCGGGATGGGCGAGCTCCACCTCGACGTGCTCGTCACCCGCCTGACCCGGGAGATGAAGATCCAGGCCCGGGTGGGCAAGCCCCAGGTCACCTACCGTGAATCGGTGAGCACCAGTGCTTCGGACAGCGAGCGCTTCTCCAAGGTCCTCGCCGGCAAGGAGAATGAGGCGGGTCTCTCGATGACCATCCGCCCACGCTCGATGGGCGAAGGAAACCGCTACCTCTGTTCGGCAAAGGTCAGGGGGATGGACGACTCCTTCTATGAGGCGATCGAACGGGGGGTGAAGAACTCCTTCAACGGCGGCATCCAATTCGGCTACGAGGTCTGCGACCTCGAGGTCGAGGTCACCGCCATCGAATACAATGAACTGACCGCCTCACTCTTCGCCTTCGAGGCGTGTGCGGCGATGTGCTTTGACAAGGTCGCCCGCCAGGCGGGCCCGATCTTGATGGAGCCGGTGATGAAGGTCATCGTCGTCGTCCCCTCCCTCTACGTAGGGGAGGCGATCAGCAGCCTCACCAGCCGCAGCGGGATCGTGACCTCGATCGAGAGCCGTACGGCAACTGAACAGATCAACGCCCAGGCACCGCTCGAGCAGCTCTTCGGCTATTCGACGGTCCTGCGTTCAGCGACGCAGGGACGGGGAACCTTCTCGATGGAGTTTGATCACTACGCACAAAAAACACACTGATAGTAAGGAATTGACATGATATAAACCTTGCGTTGGGATATGATTCGTTGTTAGTATGTATTGAAACAACTGTGAAAACTAGACTAACGCCGGTTCATCCGGCAACGGATTTACCAACGAGGAGTACAACATGGCTAGAACTTACAATTTGCAGGATATCTTTGCAAGGAACCTGAAGGAGCGGAGACGCAAGCTCGGCTTGACCCAAGCGCAGCTTGCCCGAAAGATTGGCGTCTCCACCTCATTTGTCACCGAAATCGAGACATCGCGAAAGGCTCCGTCCTTCGCTACGATCGAAAAGATAAGCAACGCACTGGACGTACCGTGCTGGACGTTCTTCTGTGAGGATGGTGACAAGCTCCCCAACGATGTCTCTTCAATAGACCAGTTCGCCTACAAGCTGAAACAAGACATCAGCCACGTAATCGATGTGAATATCAGCCAAGCGCGCTGAATCACCCCGGCTATTCCCTCATATGATCAAAAAAGGCAGGTACCAGCCCGTGGTAGCTGCCTTTTTTTCTCCCTAAAAAATAATTCTTTTGACTTATGCTGCTACAAAGCGTACCATTATTGCATGCGTTTATGATCATCGCACAAAATGGGTGCAGATCAGAGGAGGATTTATGAGCGTTGTCAGCAGTATGCTAAGGAATGTCGCCATCATCGGCCACAACGAAACCGGGAAAACTACATTGGTAGAACAGATGT
>CALFMX010000110.1 GCA_937902565.1 uncultured Spirochaetales bacterium | reverse complement strand
CTGGGCCCGTCCGGGCTCGGCCTGGGCGAGCTGTGGGCCACGCTGAGCGCGCCTGCCGCGGCCGATCCCACCCTGCGCGTGATCGTCTGGGAGATCCGGCTGCCCTCCGCGCTGATGGCGGCACTGGTGGGCATGGCCCTGGGCCTGGCCGGCGCGGAAATGCAGACCATCCTGAACAATCCGCTGGCCAGCCCCTTCACCCTGGGCGTTTCGGCGGCGGCGGCATTCGGCGCCTCCCTGTCCATCGTGCTTGGCCTGGGCCTGCCCTTCGTGTCGAACGACACCCTGACGACGATCAACGCCTTCGTCTTCGCCTTCGGATCGGTGCTGGCCCTGCAGGCCCTGGCGCGCATGAAGGGATCGGGGATCGAGAGCATCGTCCTGTTCGGCATCGCCTTGGTCTTCGCCTTCAACGCCTTGACGGCGCTTGTGCAGTTTCTGTCGTCGGCCGAGGCGCTGCAGCAGCTGGTGTTCTGGACAATGGGCTCCTTGTCGCGCGCCACCTGGGGCAATGTCGGGGCCCTGGCTCTGGTGGTGGGTCTGGTCACGCCTTTTTCGTTGCTGGCTTCGCGAGGGCTGACGGCGCTGCGGTTGGGCGAGGACCGGGCCATGAGCTTCGGCGTCGATGTGAAGCGGCTGCGCTTCCTGTCGCTGCTGCGGGTCAGCCTGCTGTCGGCGACGGCGGTGGCCTTCGTCGGCGCCATCGGCTTCATCGGCCTGGTCGGGCCGCACATCGCTCGCCTGCTGGTCGGCGAGGATCATCGTTTCTTCCTCCCGGCCAGCATCCTGTCCGGGGCGATCATCATGTCGCTCGCCTCGGCGGCGTCCAAGGCCATCGTGCCGGGCGTGCTGATGCCGGTCGGGATCGTCACGGCCGTGATCGGGGTGCCGGTCTTCCTGCTGCTGATCTTCCGCAACGGAGGCCGGGCATGATGGGGCTGCGGGTTCAGGACCTGAGCGCCGGCTACGGCGAGCGGCCCATTATCGAGGGCCTGACCCTGCCGTCGCTCGGCGCCGGCGAGGTCGTGTCGGTCGTCGGTCCCAATGGAGCGGGCAAGAGCTCGTTTGTGCGTGCCCTGGAGGCGCTCAAGAGTATTGTGTGCGCAACAGCCGACGAGGTGGAGAACCCTCTCTCAGTGCTGGCAGGGACCTCCTTCGCCTACTCGGAGGAGAAGGGCCAGCCAGCCACGATCTCGATTAGGGTCTACATGGGCCTGGATGAGGAGAGCGGGGATTCGGTAGTGGCCCACTACACGCTGCGCAGCGACCGCGCCATGATCTGGGAGGAGTCCCTCTACCACATGGTCGGCCGCTCAAAGAAGCGGATGTTCGAACGCAAGATCAAGGAGGAGTCGCTGCTCCTCGACCCGGCAAATCCTGCCTACACATACCGATGGGGCAAGATGTACCGCGGAGACAAGAAGCGCTTGGTCAACAAGATCGATGCCCAGCACACCTTCCTCGAGGCATCGGCCCTCAAGGGCAGCGAGACGACCCTGCCCTTCTACCGGTGGTTCACCGAGCAACTGCACCTCTTGCCGATGGGTGTGTCGAACCTGAGTGAGAAGTATTTGGTCGAACAGCTGACCGCGCACCCTGAATGGGTCGGCCAGTTGATCAACTTCCTCTGGTCCATCGATATCACCGATATCCGTGATGTCCGTGTCAGGGACGACCGAATCGTCTTTGTCCACACCAACGTGACGCAGCACTACGCCACGTACTTCAGCCTGGAGAGCCTCTCGCTCAGGCGCCTCTGTCTCATCGGGGTGGCGTTCTTCGAGAGCTTTACCACCCAGAAGACGCTGGTCATCGATGACTTTGGCATGCTGCTGCACCCCCACGTGTTGACCCACATCGTGGAGATCTTCGAGGCATGCAACACCGCCACCGGCAGCCAGATGCTCGTCGTCGACTGCAACCCGAGCCTCCTTGAGCCGGGATTGCTCCGCCGCGATGGCGTCTACTTTGCAGAGAAGGATAGCGAGAGCTCAACGGTCTACACCAGTTTGGCCGACTACCGGTACTCCAAGGCCCGTGACAAGACACAGGTGCAGTACATGGGTGGAGCCTTTGGTTCGCTGCCGATCCTTTCAGAGTTTAATTTTACCGCTAACGCCAAGGAGGAGTAACGATGGCACGCAAACGAATATCACAGAAGCCCCGGGAGACGATCCTGGTGGTGACAGCGACGGAAGCTGAGGCCCTCTACTTCTCGCAGATGCGCAAGGACTGCCGTTATTCGAACATGACGGTGGTATGGCAGGAGACCTTCAATGACCTCCACCAGCTCATCGGCATGGTAGCTCGGATGCGTACCACCGGCAGCTACACCAGCGCCTGGCTCGTCTTCGGCCTCGCCGATCTCGGCATCGGTGTCTCGGATGTGAAGGAGGAGATGGAGTATGCCGAACGGCGCAAGGTGAAGCTTGGTTGGAACAACCCCTCGCTTCCGCTCTGGTACCTCTTGCACATGCAGGCCCCCCGTGCCTTCGTCTCCGATCCGAAGATCATCGAAGGGGCCTTGGCAAAACAGCTGCCATCCTTCAGGAGCGACGCTTCGTATCTCTTGGATGAGGGGATGGACCTCCACCTGCGCCTCTACTCGGCCAAGTCCAAGGCTGCGGTCAATGCCTCCACCTACAACATGACGGTAGAGCCCACGTTGGGGTTGGGAGCGACCAATATGATCGCGTTGCTCAACGACATCACCGAGATCTGTGGTCTGGCTGACCTTTCGCACAACCAGAAACAACTGGGCATGAAGCGAAACAACGGGTAGGGTGTGAACGCACTATTCCTGCTGGTCCACATGCTCGCCTTTGCGCTGGGCTGTATGACGCTGGCCCTGGCCATCGTCTACCGCCTGGCGAAGAAGCAGCAGTGGATCACCCTCTTCATCGTCTGTCATGCATCCCTTTTGGGATGCATGATGCTCCTTGCCCTCCAGGCACTCTCGGACCTTGTCTTCACCGGCGTTGCCGCCCTGGTCATCGCAACGGTGATCAGCAGCGTGCTCATCGCCGCAGTGACCTTTCTCATCGTCTTCGTCCCGTTCTTCACCTCCTGGGTGATCGGCCGCCCGTGGCGCAACCCCCTCAAGATGCTCTTCTTCATCCTCGCCGGTGCCTACCTGGCCCTTGGGGTGTGTCGGGAGATCTTCGGATACATCCTCCTCGACTATGCGATGGTCGCCCTCTTTGTCTTTGTCCTCGGCTTCTGCCTGGCTGTCGCTGTGAAGAACATCAATTCGATCGATAACAAGACTGCCCGCACCTCGACGATCGTCATCCTCATCGTCAGCGCTTCGATGGTGCCGGTAATCCTCCTTGCCCCCATCTTCCCGGCCCTGCGTCCGCTATTGCTGGGCACCTACTTCCTCGCCCTCTCCATCACGGTGATGACCTTCCTCTACATGGAGTTTACACGGCTCAGCCGGGATCTGCCCAAGCGCCATGAAAAGCTGAGCTTCGAGGCGCTGTCCGTCTACCACATCACCGAGCGGGAATTTGAGG
>CALFMX010000109.1 GCA_937902565.1 uncultured Spirochaetales bacterium | reverse complement strand
GGTCCTGGGCAATAACGCCGTAGGAAAAACCAACATACTTGAATGCATATACCTGAAGCAGAATGCCATCGAAGAAGCACAAGCCGGAGGAGATCATCGGCAAACTGCGTGAGGCGGAGATCGTGCTCGCGCATGGCGGCACGACGTCCGAGGCGTGCCGCCGGATTGGGGTCACGGAGCAGACCTACTACAGGTGGCGGAAGGAGTATGGCGGCCTGAAGGTCGACCAGGCTCGCCGGATGAAGGATCTCGAGAAGGAGAATGCGCGGCTTCGCCGTGCGGTGTCGGACCTCACGCTGGACAAGCTGATCCTCCAGGAGGCTGCGCGGGGAAACTTCTGAGCCCCGCGCGTCGGCGGCGCTGCATCGATCACATCAGAGGCATGATGCCGGTGTCCGAGCGGCGGGTCTGCCGCGTGCTCGGGCAACACCGATCGACGCAGCGCAAGGTGCCGTGCGGGGCTGATGACGAGCAAGCGCTCACCGAGGACATCATCGCTCTGGCGAAGCAGTACGGTCGCTACGGCTACCGCCGTGTGACGGCGTTGCTGCGTGATGCGGGGTGGCACGTGAACCGCAAGCGGGTGGAGCGGATCTGGCGCAAGGAGGGGCTGAAGGTGCCGCAGAAGCAGCCAAAGCGGGGACGCCTATGGCTGAACGACGGCTCATGCATCCGGCTGCGGCCGGAGTATCCAGGGCACGTGTGGGCCTACGACTTCGTCGAGGGACGCACACATGACGGTCGCAAGTTCCGTATCCTGACGATCATCGACGAGGCCAGCAGGGAGTGCCTGGCGCTGGTGGTTGCCCGCCAGCTCAAGCATCAGGACGTGCTGGCGGCGCTGGCTGATCTGTTCGTCTCTCGCGGCCCACCGGCTCATATCCGCTCGGACAACGGCAGCGAGTTTATCGCTAGTGCCGTGCAGGAGTGGCTCGGCCGCATCGGCGTGAAGACGCTCTACATCGCGCCGGGATCGCCCTGGGAGAACGGCTACAACGAGAGCTTCAACGGCTCGCTGCGCGATGAGTTGCTCAACGGCGAGATCTTCTACAGCCTCGCCGAGGCCAAGGTGCTGATCGAGGCCTGGCGCCGCCACTACAACACTGTCAGGCCGCACAGCAGCCTTGGCTACCGGCCGCCTGCCCCGGAAACGGCGATGCCGCCATTGCCGCCTTCCGGTTCCGCTTCGCTCCACCTACGGGCGACCATGGCGCCGAAGGCGAGCAGGGATGAGCATATCACGAAGAAGGGCGCCGCGTAAAACAGGAACCGGTCTACCCGGTTGATATGGATGATCTCCTTGATCAGGATCTTGATCATGTCGGCCAGTGACTGGATAGTTCCATACTTTCCCAGCCTGTTGGGACCCAGACGTGCCTGAAAGAAGGCGGCTACCTTACGTTCAATATATATAAGTGCCAACGCAATAATGGCATATGCCGCGAGGAGCAGAATGCCCACCAGTATACCTTTCACCGGAACAGCCCAACCCGGAGAGAGATGGCCCTGTAAAAAATTATCAATCGCCGCAAGGAGTTTTGTCAGCTCCAGGGGTTGTGAATAGATCAGCATCGTTTTCAATCGGTTTAATTTCCTTTATTATTGTTATCTGTCTCTATCGGTCAATGTCGGGGATTACAAAATCCATTGATCCGGTGATACCGATGAGGTCTGAGAGAAAGGCACCCTTACAGATCAAGGGAATTACTGAAACAGCCGATAGTGAGGGGGACCGGAATTTTACACGGTAAGGGTTTTTATCACCATTGCTCTCTATGAATACACCAAACTCGCCTTTTCCCGTTTCCACGCTTTGAAAGAATTGACCCGCGGGAACACGGATTATTGGCTTCACCTTGGCGCATATCTCGCCTGAAGGAATGTTGTCGATCAGCTGCTCAATGATGTGAAGCGACTCGGCTATTTCGTCGAGCCGGTTCAGATAGCGTGCATATGAGTCGCCTTCGGTGCGTACAATTTCCTTGAACTCCACGCGGTCATACAGTGCATAGGGTTTGTACCTGCGTACATCGCACGACCACCCAGAAGCTCTTCCGGCGGGACCGGTGACACCGTAGCTGATGGCATCCTCCCGGCTGAGAAGTCCGATATGCACCATGCGGCCCAGGGCAATGGCATTGTGTGAAAAGAAGTTGTCGTACTCCTTCAGCCTCCCGCGCATATATGGGATGAATGCTTTCACATCTTTCTGGAAGTCCGGATAAAGGTCGAACATGACCCCGCCCACCACATTTTGGTTGATGATGAGCCGGCCGCCACAGGTCTTGTCAAAAATATCGAGAATGTGTTCCCTTTCACGCATGCCATAAATAAACGCAGTGGTAGCGCCAAGATCGTTACAGTGCGTAGCCCAGGCGAGAAGGTGGGAACTGATACGCTGCAGCTCATCCATGATGGTACGGATATACAGTGCCCGCTCGGGGACTTCTATCTCTGCTGCCTTCTCTATGCATATGCACAGGGCATGGCGATTGATGTTGGCCGACAGATAGTCGAGACGGTCGGTCAGGTGCAGCATCT
>CALFMX010000108.1 GCA_937902565.1 uncultured Spirochaetales bacterium | reverse complement strand
AGGATTGCTAACACGATTATGATAATCAAGGCCACGCCACAAATACGGATGGTGTTCCAGATAGTTCCTCCCATATTGCTGAACACCTGCTGGTAACTCTTCAAAGAGTAGCCTTCAAGGAACACTATCCCTGCGCTGGAGGTCTTCCTGAACGATAGATAGATCAGATATACCTGGGGCAGAAGGGATATGGCAACAACGCCATATGCGTAGAGGTGAATGAAAAAATTTCCCACGGGAGACGCTTTCTTCCGTTCGATGGAGTGCATGGCACTCATCGAAAAACTATGACGGTTGGAGAGGTATCGCTGTAGCAAAAAGAAACCGAGCGTGATTATGATGGCTATCACACTGATAGCCGAGGCGAAATTCTGGTTTGTCCCTACCTCTCCAATGTATTGGTTGTAGATGATGACCGGGAAGGTCATATACCCCTCACCTATCATAAGTGGAGTGCCGAAATCTGCCAATGCTCTCATGAACACCATCAGGGAAGCGGCGAGGATCGAGGGCATACACAAGGGGAGCACCACGGTGAAGAATCTCTTAAATCCTGTACAACCCATGTTTGCAGATGATTCGAGCAAAGAATTGTCAATATTCCTTAATGCACCTGATACGTACAAAAATACCAGAGGGAAGAGCTTTGTCGACAACACCAACAGAATCCCATTGAACCCATAGATATTGGGAATTGTATAGCCGAAGGTGGATTGAATGAATTTTGTGATAGTGCCTGCACGACCCAGGAGCAAAATCCACGCATACGCTCCAATGAATGGGGCAGACATACTACTGAGAATGATCAATAGTTGTAGTGTCTTCCGGCCTCTTATATCATACATTGTATATAGATACGCTAACGGGGTACCCACAACCACTGCAATGATGCCTGTAGTGATTGCCACCTTGAAGCTATTGATGAGCGTTCGGTAGTAGTAGGGCTGACTGAAGAACTGGCGCATATACCTGAGGGAGAAGCGCCCCGTCGTCTCGTCTACCACTGATTGGCGAACCACGGTTGAAAGGGGGTATACCATGAAAAGGGCATACAGACCAAGGATGATAAAACTCGCTATAAACCAAAAATCATGTTGTCGATTCTTCTGTTTAACCATACCCAACCCCGTTACCGGACCAAGGATGTCGAACCATCCTCGGTAAAGACGTTTATCTTCTCAGCTTTGATGGTCAAGCCAATAAATGTTCCATTCTCAATAATGTCATCGATTTGTGACTCCTGGATAATTTCGACGCGTTCTCCACTATCCAATTCCACGATATAGTGGGTGTTGAGTCCAAGGAATGTAGAGTAGACGACGGTTGCCCTCAAGCAATTTCCTTTCCCGGCGACTTCTTCCTCCTTGATGACCAACTCCTCTGGCCTCACCGATACAACAACACTCTGGCCGGATTCAACCTCCTTGAGGTTTGTCATAGGCAAGTTGTAGCCATCTGCAAAATTCAGACCTACTGTTCCATTATCGGTATGTATAGTAGCTGACATGATATTGGTTCGACCAAGGAAGGTGGCAACGAACAGGTTAGCAGGTCGCTGATAGAGCTCCTTCGGTGAGCCAATCTGCTGGATAAGCCCTCGATCCATGACAGCAATCCGGTCACTGACTGCCATGGCTTCCTCTTGATCATGAGTCACATACACCGTAGTGATGCCGAGCCGGTTTTGTATTTCCTTGATTACTTCACGCATCTCGACGCGCAATTTCGCATCCAGATTTGAAAGCGGTTCATCCATCAGCAAGACCTCCGGCTCAATTGCCAAGGCCCGCGCAAGAGCAACCCGCTGTTGCTGCCCTCCGGAGAGCTTTTCAGGAAGCCTGTCGGCATACTCCTCGATCTTCATCAACTTCATGAACTTGGTGGCTTGTGCCTCGATAGTCTGCGGTGGTAACTTCCTATTCTTGAGGCCAAAAGCCACATTCTTTCGTACCGTCAGATGCGGGAATATCGCGTAGTTCTGGAAGACCATGCCGATGTTCCGCTTTGCTGGATCGAGGTCGTTTATCAGGCGGTCACCAAAGTAGAATTCACCACCCTCGATAGTGTTGAATCCTGCAATCATCCGTAGCAACGTCGTTTTCCCGCAGCCGGACGGCCCGAGCAACGTGAAAAACTCACCACGCGCGATATCGAGAGAGATGTCTGGGATGGCAACAAAATCCCCATACTTCTTCATAGCATTTCTAATCTTGATCCAATACTCCATCATCTTTCTCCCTACATAGTCGGTAGCCTTGCCGAGGCAAGACTACCGTTAAGGTCTGTACTCAAATTAGCGAGTGCCGTACTGTGCCCAATAGCTATTCCACTTTTCAGAGATATCTCCCTTATGAACTGCAAACGCCTCGGTGTCCGCTACCTTCACGACAATCGTATCGAGATCGACCATGTTGGGGCTGCCGCCAGCGAGCTTGCTCGTGGTTACCGGGCGTGCACCACTGTCCAGATAGCACTTCTGTCCTTCATCACTCTGAAGGAAATCCATGAACAGCTTAGCATTCTCAAGGTTCTTTGCTCCCTTGATGATAGCAGAAGCAAAGCCAATCGAAGTGGTCCCTTCCTTCCAGAACTCTACATGGGCTCCCGTGGAACCGCCGTCGAGCAACTGGATTGCAAGCGGCTCATAGGTAAGGCCAACTACATACTCACCTGCAAAGGTTGCTTTGGCAGGAGTAGAAGAGGAACTCACAATCACTAGGCCATTCTGCATCAACTTGGCGACATAGTCCCACGCTGCCGGACTGTCCCATCCACCAAAGTCGGTGAGCAGGCACTGCAGGTTGTTCCATGCCGAAGAGGACGCGGTCGGGTTTGCTGAGACAATCTTTCCTTTCAATCGGGGATCGAGCAAGGACTCCCAGCTGTCGATTTTCACACCAGTGCTCTTCTCAAGCTGCGTATTCACAATCAGACAAGGAATCTGAATGTCGTGGAAGCTGAGTTTACCGGTGGTATTTTCATAGCCAGGCTGTACGTTTTTGTCGTTCACGCTTACATAGGATTCGAAGTATTGGCCATACTCTGCAAGATCACCGTACTGGAGCCCTCCGTACATCACATCCGCCTGGGGATTGGCTGCCTCAGCCTTGATTCGCGCCTTGCTCTCGCCTGCCCCACCATAGGTGTAGTACACCTTGATGTTAGGGTACAGCTTATTGAACGCTTCGATGGTCATGTCATACTGCGCATCAGCAACGGTGGTGTACAGGATGAGTTCTCCACTTCCTCCAGCCTTCTTTGTTTCAGTAGTGCCTGCTGCAAAAACTACTGCCATGGTGACCAAGACGATTAGAAAAATACTTACAGTTTTTTTCATGCTACATCTCCTTTGTTATCTTGATAGCCTCTCTGGCTATTTTGATTTCTTCATCAGGGCCAGGACTTCATCCTTGCTCGGAATGCCATCCCTACCCCCTACTCTGGTACACTTCAAGGCTGCAGCAGAGCTTGCAAACCGTATACAATTACGCACGTGCATCCCTTCCAGATGTGCGGCGATGAAGGCACCATGAAACACATCCCCCGCGCCAGTGGTATCAACTACAGTGTCAACTGGCACCGCCTTGAACTCTTCAAGCCTGCCGTCGATGACGGCCACACAGCCCTGATCTCCAAGCGTACCGGCTACCAGGGAGGGCCCCCAATGTGCCATCTCCAGGAGGGCCTCCTCGAGAGACGCTTTTCCAGACACTCGCAATGGGTACTTCTTGTTCATAATCAAGACATCCGCCATCGAAGCAAGTTGTCGATTCTTCTCATTGTCTGCCTGCATTGAGCATCCATCCAATGACACAAGCACCCCTGCCTCCCGTGCTATCAAGGCGGCCTTGAAGGCATTCTCCCAGTTGGTCCCATCAAGATGCAAAACCTTTGCACCCTCAATCATGGCGATTAAATCCTTATTCCACTCTATCACAGGATTGGTGTCCCGCTGAGGAAATTTTGTCCGTGTACCAGTTGTCTGGTTGACCATCACGAATGACTGAAGACCATGATAGTCGGCACGCCTTGGCATTGCATCGGTATACACACCATCCTTGGCAAACTGCTCGATGATGGAATCGCTAATCCGGTCGAAGCCCACATTTCCTATGAACGCAGTGCTGACGCCAAGGCGGCTGGCTGCTGCACAGGCTGTAGCTACCGCCCCACCGCCCTGAACCGAGATCGAGATGATACGGGTAGAATCATCTTCAGCTGGATACCGGTCAATGGTACACAGCTGGTCGAGACAACTGTGTCCTACCCCGATGACTTGGAATAACGGTCCCATCTTAATGGTGTACTACCCTCCTCGCCTTCTGGGCTATCCCCTCAGGTGTCACGCCATACTCTTCCAATATGGTCGCTGTTGCCCCTGACTGGCCAAACCGATCTTCGATTGCCACCTGAGCAAATACGATGTCGTTCTCTTCCACCAACGAGGACGCCACGGCCTCAGAGAGACCTCCGAACATATTTGCCTCTTCACAGACCACAACCCTGCCATTACAAGCGATGACTTCCTCCCTAATGGATTCTGTATCCAGTGGCTTGATCGTATGGATATTGATAATGGTGGCATCAATTCCTTCACTTTCAAGAATCTGAGACGCCCTGACAGCCAGCACAGTCATCATTCCGGTCGCGATGATACACACGTCCTTTCCAGACCTCAGTTTCTGGGCCCTTCCCAAGGTGATTTCATCTTCTTCACTGGTAACATTCTCCACCGGTTCGCGAGAGGTTCGCAGATATACAGGACCTTCGTGTGAATACATCACCGATGCCATCTTTTTGGCTTGGTTGTAATCACACGGGGAGAGCACCACCATATTGGGCAGGGCCCTCATCGCGGCAAGGTCGGCTATCGCCTGATGGGAACCGCCGTCAGATGCTGCAGTTATGCCGGTATGGCTTCCTATGATTTTTACGTTGATTCTTGAATAGGCAACAGCATTCCGTATAATTTCAAAACCCCTGCCCACCACGAATACCGCCATGGATGAGCAGAAGGGGACTATCCCGACACGGGCAAGCCCTGCTGAGATGCCGACGAGGTTTTGTTCGGCAATCCCGACGTCAATGTAACGCTCGGGGAATGCTTTCTGGAAGATCGAGGAGCCTGTGGCCGAACCCAAGTCAGCATCAACAGCGTACACATCTTCATGGTCCCTAGCGAGAGCAACCAGACCATCATAAAATCCATGTCGTGTGGCTCGTTTCTCACCCATTATAGGTCCCTCCCAATTCAGCATACGCCTGGGCTATTTGGTCTCCCTTCGGGACTCCTCCATGCCAAGCAACATTATTCTCCATATAGGAGACACCCTTCCCCTTGACCGTCCTGGCGATGATGCAGTGAGGCTTGCCTACCGTCTTCTTCTCCAAGGCCGGAAGCAGGGCATTGAAATCATGGCCGTCAATCTCATCAACCATAAAGCCGAAGCTTTCCATCTTGCCCCGCAGGTCTCCAAGCTTCATCAACTTCTCGGTATTGTTGCCTAACTGGATCATGTTCCGATCGATGATGATCGTCAGATTGTCGAGCTCGAAGTTTGAGGCTGCCATGAACGCCTCCCAGCACACTCCTTCGTTGAGTTCACCATCACCGGTCACCACAAAGACGCGTTGGGAGCGGTGCTGCTTCTTCAAGCCGAGCGCCATCCCCACGCCAACGGTGATGCCCTGCCCCAAGGAACCGGTGGTACAATCGATACCAGGGCAGACTGCACTATCAGGATGCCCCTGGAAGGGACTGCCAAACTGTCTGAGGGTATTCTTTGCTGTCTTAGGTACATATCCGACATCCATAAGTATTGCATACAATGCCGGATTGGCATGCCCCTTGCTCAACACAAACCGATCACGATCAGGGTCTGCGGGATCTTTAGATATTTTCATCACATCATAATACAATGCAACAAGGATATCATTGGCCGAATATGATCCGCCAATATGCCCGGACCCTGAGCTAAGGATCATATCGAGGGTATCTATCCTGATTTGCCGAGCTTTCTCTTGCAAAGCGCCTACTCTCTCCATATCAACCTCCCAGCTATCACGCTTTTCCTACGCTTCCGAACAACTCCATCTTTTGCATGCACAGCTGTTTTGTCGCTTCAATCCCTGAAGCCAACATGGCTCGAGGGGTGAACCCTCGAGGCTCCAGGTCCTTTCCATCCAAGAAGTACTGTTTTGTCGCAGAGGTAAACGCAATTTGGCATTCGGTGTTCACATTGATCTTGCTTACTCCCAATGCGATGGCCTTACGAATCTGATCATCGGGGATACTAGATCCACCATGGAGAACCAAGGGCAGTGCCCCTACTTCCTCTTTTATCTGAGCGAGAAGATCAAAGTGCAACCCTTCCCAGTTCTCGGGATATTTGCCATGGATATTGCCAATGCCGGCAGCCAGAAAATCCACCCCAAGATCTGCCATCATCCTGCACTGCAAAGGATCGGCACACTCACCTCTGGCTATATGCCCATCCTCTTCCCCACCGATGCCTCCGACTTCAGCTTCCACGCTGATCCCGCGTTTACGGGCAAGGCGTAGCACCTCATCGGTCAACTCCAAGTTCTTCTCTATCGGAAGGGAGGAGCCATCAAACATAACGGAGCTGAAACCGACCTGTATCGCCAGCTCAATCGATTTCATGCAGATCGAATGGTCAAGATGA
>CALFMX010000107.1 GCA_937902565.1 uncultured Spirochaetales bacterium | reverse complement strand
GGCAGCATGCCCTTGGAGTTGATTTCCTCGACACGCTCCTTCACGCGGGTCACGACTTCCTTGGCATTGCCGCCGCGCATCATCAGCACGATGCCGGAGACACCTTCGGTATAGCCGCCCTTGATGATGGCGCCCTGGCGCACCCCTTCGCTCGGGTGTTCGCACACCCCTTCGACCATCAGGTTGCCATCACGGCTCACCGAGCCGACGACGGCGCGGGTCTTGCTCGACCCTATATCCAAAGCCATCAACATCTTTTCACCAGCCATCGTGTAACCCCCTTGTGGCAGTCTACCTGCGCACCAAACCCTCGCGATACAGATCGTAGCGTCTGGTCTCCGAGCTGAGGAAGTAGAGCGAGCTCTCCTGGTCCGCCTGGACCAGGGCAATGGCCGCTTGTACTCGCCCAGCCCCTACAGGCTCCCTGACCCAAATCTGGGCGTGCAGGGACGAGAGTTCCAACACCATCTTACCAAAGCTATTACTGCTATTATTATCGTATTTTACCCTTGTTATCAAGGAGCTTTCACCCTCGAGCGACTGGGTGAGGGTTATGACCTGTCCAAAGAGCTCGTCAACCCCCCATCGCACCATCATTTGGGCATAGGATGCGGGCACCTCGACGGTCATCACCTGCCTCTGGTAGCGCTCTGCATCCTCACCTTCGATGGCGACGAGCGCCCCCTCCTTGACCAGGTAGTACCGCCCGTCATCCCAGGAGTGGACAACCACCGAACTCTCGGTGAGCACCAGCTCCACGTTCAGGGTATCGGGCAGCGTGCGCCTCATCTTCACTGAAGCGACGGTCCCGAGCTTGAGGAGGGCTGCTTCCTCCTTGGAGAGGGAGAGGCGCATCAACGGCTCCCCGATGAGCGAGGCGAGGGCACGCTTCACCTCAAGGGGGGCCTCCTCCCCTTCCACCGAGATCACCACGTGCAGGATCGTATGGGATGGACTGGTGTAGAGCCACACCACCAGGAGGATGAGGAGCAGGGCGATGAAGAGGGCGGTGAGGCGTGCTCGTATGCTCATGGCAGCCGCTCCTTCGATGAGGCGGCCAGGGCCCGGTAGATGAACGCGGAGCTGGTGAGCACGACGACGAGGTTCGTCCCCCCCTGGCTGAAGAAGGGCAAGGGGACACCGGTGGGTGGCAGCAGGCCGGTGACCACCGAAAGGTTGAGGATTGCCTGCAGGGCCACCATGGTCGTCAGCCCAAAGGCGGTGAGCGAGAGGAAACGATCCTGCTCGAGCGAGCGCCGGGCTCCCTTGTAGCCGAGGTTTATGAAGACGACAAAGAGGGCGATGATCGGCAGCGCCAGACAGAAGGGGGTAAATCGCGAAAGCTCAGCGGGTA
>CALFMX010000106.1 GCA_937902565.1 uncultured Spirochaetales bacterium | reverse complement strand
TGTCCTTTCACTGGAATGTAACACATCATTGTTGCACCGGTCTTGGCTATGACAGGGTAAGGGTTTTCGACTCATAATTATTCCTCCTTCTTATTGCCAGAAAACCGTACCCCCTAGATAGATATAAGAGAATTGATTGGACCGAAATTGAATGAATTGAATGAATTGTATCGAAATTGCTTGAATTATTTTTCAATTAGCCTTACAATTCGTACATCAATGCCCGCCAAGGCTAGATGCAGCGATGCATTCCTCAAATTGGCGGGTTACTCATTTTTAGGTGCCAATGTGTAAAGCAGACAATAAACTCGACACGGAAAAATGTCTCCCTGAGAAGCTTCCCTATAGGAAAATTTCGTTATCAGTCGACAGGCAGGTAAAGCAGCTTCAAAGTCGAGGAATGGTCATTAATAATCCTTCAGGTGTGGAGGAATTGCTTAAACATGTGAGTTACTACCATTTAGAAGCCTATTTTTACTCGTACTATAAAGACCCGAAAGAAAATCATAAGTTTGATGAAGGTGTAAAATTTTCTAATATCTGGAGAGATTATAGATTTGATCGAAGATTTCGAGAGCATCTTAGTCATGCCCTAGAACGGATAGAAGTTTCAGTTAAGACACAGTTTGTTTATCATCTATCACAAAATTATGGTGCTTTTCCAATCCAAAGAGAACATTTCAAGAATATGCCAAATGAAGAATGGGATAACCTTGTGAAATATCTTTCTGGAGTTGATCCAGAAAACCGAGAAGTATTTACAAAACATCTGAGAAGGAATTACAGCATTGAAATACTCCCGATTTGGGCGCTTGTGGAGTTGCTTTCTTTTGGAAAAATATCACTCATGATTGCCTACATAAGTAAACGGGATATTCGAAAAGCTTTTCAGGATACCTATGGAATAGATTATGATCTTTTCAAAAAATGGATGGATCACCTAAGAGTTGTTAGGAACTTATGCGCACACCATCTACGCCTATGGAATAGAAGGTTTATAACCGCACCGGCTATACCTCGCTCAATCGATGATCCCTATAAAGCATTATGGGTTCGGCCAATCCAATATAAATTGGAGAACAATCCATTCAATGAACACAGAGTTTATAATACTATTGTTATGATAGATTACTTTCTATCAAAGATTTCACCTGATAATTCATGGAGAAAAGATATCGCGGTATTAATTAAAAAATATAAGGTAGATGTTGCACGAATGGGATTCCCTCAAAATTGGGAGAATGATAAATTTTGGGGGTTGTAACTCCTACTGAATATACGCTCTTCACGAGTGGTTTCGTAATTGGTCGCAAGATCTGATTTTCTTCTCAACACAATCTTTAGAAAACCACTTCACAGGATATCCCTTGTACTTTGCCCTATCAATCTCAATCTGCATTCCTGTACTGATCCGGTCACCAAACACCCAAACCTCCGAACATTTGCTCATGAGCACAATGCCGAAAAACATGCCCAGATCGCGTTCGCTCTGAAGTCCGTCATCAAGAAACTGTGGGTAGAGCAGGTGAGGGGTTATCGGAAGATAACCTTTCTCGACAGCGAATCGGCTGTAACGTCTGGCATGAAACACATTCTCTTCGATATTCCCAGCATATGGAGAGCAGATATAGACCATGGGATGATAATCAAAATGTGGTCTTGCTTGTTTCTCAATAATCTTCATGGCCTCATAGGGGGTCCTATCCATATATCCTTCCTTGTTACGTATATTCATATTTAGTCCTTCTTGTAAAATTTGGTCTCAAAGCCATCCGCATTGAGCAGCAATCCCTCTGCCCATGATGGTGATGCCGCCATGGAAGCTTCGATGTCTTTCAGTTCCACTTCATCAGGTGCCTCGATGACGATCTCGTCATGGATGTGCATGCAGATCCGATAATCCTTGAGTCGCTGCATCGAGTAGCAGAGAATGTCACGGCTGATTGCCTGCACGATGTTTTCCACCACCTTGGGCCCATAGGTTTCGATGCGTTCCCATTTCTTTGTGGCTCCCACGCCCTCATAGGTTACGCAATCGTTACCAAAATCATTGGTACCCATTCGGGGCTTCACGTAGGCAAGCCGTCTGCCTGATGGCAAGGTGATGAACAGGAAGCCACTCTCATACGAGAACTTGATGCCATGTGTGTTGGTCGAGATCCTATCCTTGACCGCTTCCTTAACCACCTTGTCCACATCCCACCAAAACTGGACGATGTTCGGATTGGATTGACGCCACACATTTACCAATGGCTTGAGCTCATTCTCTTCAAGGCCCATATCCAGAGCGCCCATCGCCTTCAGAGCTCCCACCGACCCGCCGTACCCGAGCGCCAATTCGGCAATTTTCCCTTTCTGTCTTAGATAGGCATTCTGGCCATGCTTCTCTACAGGGACCTTGAACATCTGAGAAGCGGATGCACAGTAGATGTCGCCATTGCCCGCAAAGACCTCCATGCGCCAGGTTTCCCCTGCAAGCCAGGAGAGCACTCTTGCTTCGATGGCTGAGAAGTCCGAAACAATAAACCGACATCCACCTCTGGGAATGAATGCAGTACGGACCAGCTGTGACAATGTGTTGGGAACATCGGAATACAACATCTGCACTGCTTCATACCCACCGCTGTTCACCAAGGTCCTTGCAGTCTCCAAATCCTCCAGATGGTTCTGGGGTAGATTTTGCATTTGCACGAGTCTTCCGGCCCACCGCCCTGTACGGTTTGCCCCGTAGAACTGGAACATGCCCCTAGTCCTGCCATCGCTGCAAACTGCGTTTTCCATCGCCTGGTACTTCTTCACCGACGACTTGGCAAGCTGAAGCCTGAGCTCGAGCACTTCCTGGATCTGGCGAGGGGCATCCTGCAAAGCTGCCTTCACATCCTTCTTGCCAAGAGAATCGACTTCAAGACCGTTCTCTGATAGCCAGGTTTTTACCTGGGATACCGAGTTGGGATTCTCCAAATCAGTGAGATCCTTCATCCTCGCAACCAACTCTTCTCGGGCACGTTTGTCCATCCTGATTGCATTACCCACGAGATTCTTGTCGACCAACACACCCCGGTCGTTGATGCCTTGATCAAGGTGGTACTCATCCCAGATGGCATCGGGAACCGGAAATCGACAGAGGCGCTGATGGATGGCAATCTCAACCTCGACATCGCGCTTGTTGTACTCGATGAACAGGCTCCATTTGTCAGGTGCATCATCAGCCTCATTCCTGGTACGTCCGCCGTTGGTGATAGTAGGATTGCATGGTGTACAGAAGTATCTGATCAGATCCTTGCCCTCAGAGAGCTTCTGTCTCTGAAGACCGAGCACTGCACCGACGCCCATCAGTGATAGGGGTAGTCCCAGATACGCCGACCAGATCATCGTGCAACGCCAGGAGGACGGATCCAGATAAGTACCTGTAGGCAGTCCTAGATGTCGGGAAAGACAAATGCGTTCGAAGGTTGCATTGAACGCCCATTTGATGATGCCATCATCGTAGATAGCACTGATCATGTTTTTGGGGATTTTCTCTCCCCGGGCGAGATCTACGACCTTCACCTCCCCACCGTCCACGCTGTAACCGAACAGGAGGATCTCGAAGTCCTCTGCCTCGCAATATCGGTAGACTCCGCTTTTGGCTAGATTGATCGAAGAATATGTCTCGATATCGATTCCCAGATATTGCATGCATAAGCCTCCCGACTAATACCGGGAAACCGTACCCCAAAAAAAAACTGCAGCTCGAGAGAACTGCAGTCAGGGTGTACGTATTGCTATGGAATCAGGGGTATTTATCCAGCTTCCACGCTTAATCCTCGTACGGTACGAATGACATCAGGAAGTCGATGGTATCCTTGCTTTCCTCAAGCTGGATTGTAAGCTTGATGTTTCTCCATGGACCATAGATGGAGGTATCCTTATTTTCAAACATCCCGTAGAAACGATTGTTTTCCTTATCGATCACTACAGTATCCCCGCAATAATACATCATCATGGTAGGGATGGTTTTTGCATATTTTTCAGCTTCTGCCGGACTAAGATATTGGAAGTTGAAGTTGACGTGATAGAGATTCTCGGTGTCAACCTGTTTGATCACACCATTCTCGCGCTCGACAAACCAAAAGAAATCAGAGGCATCATACCCTCCATGATTGAGAAGATATTCCCGATAATAAGTTTTTTCCGTCTCAGAGAAATCGGCCTCTTCAAATGTTGCATATCCTTCGTCGGGTACGGAAGAAACATATTCCGCCAAGGGCATCAGCGGGTTCCCTGCAGCCTCCGGTTTTTGGTTCCAGTCTTCGATAAATGCAGAGGCATACGCTTGGCCGAAACCTCTGGCATCAACAGAGAAAAGGTATATGCTGGCGGATGATCCGTACGTGTTCCTGACCTCGATCCTGAACTGAACAGAATCGCTGTTCAGCAGGGCACCAAAAACGGTCTTCACGTCATAAGCATCGGAGATAACCAATCTCTTGGTATTCGAATCGGAGAATTTGGCTCTGGTTCTGAGTTCCGAGGTAGTGCCGGTAGAATCCTTGATCTTGATGACCGCATAATCCGAGATCAAGCCGGAAACAGGGAATTCACTCTCATACTCAAACAGCTCCAGGTTCAATCTATTTGCGTCTACGATGAATTTTGCATACATCCTTGAGTTGTTCGTGGCACTGTTGCTGAATGTACCCGATGCTTTCACATTTTTGAGTGTTGCATAGGGAATATCAGTCGGGCTGCCGAATTCATCAACATAATATCTCTTGAGCCAAGCAGACTGGCCTGCGCTCGGCAGGATGCCGGCTGTTTCCATGAATGCTTTTGGATTGTTTGACGGAACCGAGTCGGTGAATGTTGTACAGCCAGTTGTAAGCAGCAGTAACATTATGAAAGCTAATAATAAAACAGGAATTTTCTTCATTGAGTCCTCCTATAGTCAAATTCCATGCTACTCCAATTTCTTGCTGGTTTCCATCAAGTTTCTTGCAATTTGTATTCTGACAAAGAAAAGACTGCAACTTTTCGGTTGCAGTCCAGATAGGTAAGGGATTTCATCGTCAATATGGTTTATTTAGGCGAGAAAATCATCCTCATCGTCAGTGGCGAAGTCGCTCTCGGCACTCGCCTTACCGCCCAGGGGCTCTCCCTCTTTAATCAGCTGCAGGTTCTGAAGCCCGCATGCGATGCCGCGGTTGCCGTTGGAGTTGAACGCATAGAAGGTGATCGAGGCCCGTCCATAGACACCCGAATACACATCACTGCGGTTCAGGATCGGGTTGCACTGGGCATCCACGATGCCCGGGGCAGTGGCGCTGTTGGCATTGATGAAAAATGCGTTCTCGTAGGCTGGATCATCCGGACGGTCGATATCCCCATCGCGCAAGGGAGTCTTCAGCGATGCAAGGGACGGGGCTGTCCTTCCATTGCCTTTGAGCTTTGCCTCTCCTTCCTTGTACGCAGCCTCAATGGCAGATTTGATCTTCTGCACGGTTGCCTTGTCACTTTTGGGGATGATCAGGGAGACCGAATACTTCGGAGACCCTCCATTGATGGACTTGGGCTCCCACACATTTGCATAGGACCATCTGGTGTTCTTTCCGGTGATTACCTTCATTGGATTTGCTATTGTTGACATTACTTTTCCTCCATGTCGTCAAAGTCGTTGATTGTGATAGCCGGTCTTTTATCGCTTTCCGGTACGAGCGTCGGTTTGCCTTTGGGCTTGTAGATGAATGGGCCCAAGATCTCATTGAATCGTGTTCTTCCCAGCAACTCGGTCATTGCCGTGATTCCCAGTACCTTGTGTTCATAGGGATCGAATCCAGAAGAGTTGACTGCCTCGGCGACAGCCTGCTCATCGGTGTACTTGCGTATCGATCTACCTTCGACCAGCTTGAAACCTTCCAGTTTTCCTCCTCTACCCAATACCGAAAGAGCGTACCCCTTGATATCGCTTACCCAAGAAGCCAACTCGTCAGCTTTGGTCAGGATCTCTGCAATCTCGTCATCTCCCAGGAGTACAGGCTCGGCGAACTCGTAGCGAGCGAGATCCAGGTTCGCCTCGGCACGCTTGCGGCAGGTGGCTTTCACCTTGCAGAAGCGGCAATGGGGACCTGAGCAGAATTCACCTTTTCCCCCGAATGCCAATTCAGCCCTTGGTTTGAGATAGCACTCGGCCCAGTTGGTTAGATCATCGGCAGTCATGGTGAACGTGCTCACGTTTGCAAGGCGAGGTTGGAATACGGTCATCGATACCTCTTCCACCTCATACAGCGAACCGAACATGTTCAGAGCACCGAGGGCGTACAGCATCATCTGGGTGTTGCGCTCAGCTGAGACGGCGACCCCCTGCCCATATTTGAAGTCGATGATGTGCAGGTTCCTGTCGGCGATGATGATGCAGTCTCCGGTCCCAGAACATTCAGGTACATACGTGCTGATATCCAGACGTTGTTCAAGGAGTATCAACGGATCTTTTTGAGCATCCTTCTCATGCTGCAATGCCTCGAGGACGAATAAGGCATATTCATCGGTACTGCTTTCCATTTCCTCATTGTGGTAGTGCAGGGTGGGTCTAGGGTCCTCCATCTTGATTCCCAGGGCAAGTTTGACCTTGTACTCGCATAGGGTGTGGGCTTCGGTTCCTTCCTCGGCAAAGACGCTGGATTTCTCCTCGATGTGTTCGCATAGGCGTGCCGATGGCGGGCACATCGTCCATCGCGAGGCTGATGAGGGAGAGAGAAGGGCATGCCTACTCATCGGCAAGCCTCCTGATATCCCTGAGGAATCCCGGGTAATATTCCGGTTTCAGATCCTCAAAGCTGGTGGCATAGTGGTGTTCGAAGATAGCTGGCAGCTGATCGGCCTTGTCCTTCGAGGTGATTGCGTTGACGGCAGCCTTCAAATCTTCCAATGTCGTTCCCAGACAAAAAGCCTCATCGGCAAGATTTCTGTAATGGGAGGGATCGATTGCGGAGAGCTTGTCAGCTCCATACTTTTGCAGGAGCAGCCGCACTTGGTCCGTGTGACCATCACGCGACTTCTCTGCGAGTATCTTGCGCACATCAATCAGAGACAAAGGGGACTCATCCTTTGAAGGCTCTTGAATCGTTGGGGAGTCCTGTGCTTCAAAAAGGTCTGGTTGGATATCCTTCTGTCCAAGCAGGTTCTTCAGGTCTTGTGTGCGAAGCACTTCGGCGGCTAATTCGAGCGCCTCCGCAAGAGATCTGAATCCCTTGGCTCCATCAAGCAACAACTGAGCTTTATCTTCCATTTTCATTCACTCCTTCTTGCATCTCATGTATCTCGACGCTCCTGACCGTTTTGCCCGGTGTAAGTACGAGCACTTCGCTGTACTGGCCGAACAGGAATCGCAGCAGCCTTGCGGGTAGCTTTCGTCCACGGCTACCCAACACTCCCTGGGTTCCTTCACGGACTTGGGCCACATTGATTTGGACCCTGTGTTGAAGTTTCATTGTGTTTCTCCATCGCTGTACGGGGTGTTTCCCCGGAGGCTGTTTCGGTGTGGCATCACCCCGTGTGTACATCCTCTGCCTAATACCTGAAATCCGTACCCCCAGGAGAAAACGGGGACTATGCATCCCCGAACTCCTCGGCATAGAGAGCCCTGATGCGATCGAACATCTTTCTGCGGCGGCTACGGATCGCATTGTCCGTGGTCCCTTCCTCTCGGGCGATATCGGCGAGTTGTCGGCCTTCGCATAGTTTCCAGAAAAGCTCCTGTTGGGCAGGGATTAATTGGGGAATGAGCGTCTGCACCTGATTCCTGATCGAGGGGGGAAGCTCATCCTGGAATAGAATCTCCTCGGGGGCTTGGGAAGTATCCACAAGGTGCTCGATGGGATCGTTAGGATGAGTTGCTGGGTTGGCATCGTGAAGAATCTTTGAGAATTTGAAATTCGCATCCTGAAGTTCATCTTCATACCGGTCGTTCAGATGCTCGGCATGATACGAGTCGCGGAGAACGGTGATGATCTCCTCTGTGATTCCATCCTTACCTGGGGTAAGTCGATAGGGTTTTCCGTCGATGTAATAGAAGAATTCTGTCCTGGCTTCCTTTGCCATGTTCCCCTCCTTGGGGTTCGGGCAAAACGGAGACAGGCATTCGGGTATGCAGCGACGAGGGCATGCTGGCCGAAATCAAAACGCATCTCCGTTTTGACCTTCGACCGGCGCATTCCCTACAGCCGGCGTTCAGTGATTGATATGGTGCATCCCAGTGGGGAATCCTGGCCTGGCACAGGGATGCTGTCGTTTGGATCCAACGAATCCAGAAGGTGATGACCATTACTCTTCGGCCTATGGAGCAAATGGTCTTGATGATCCTGAATAAGAATTTTCGGGCAAAAAAAAGCCGGATGATTACAAAACGTGTGTCTTGTGCATCATCCGGCTATTCGGTGACTCGTCATGCGGTCCCATTGCTCGGTATGTCCGACTTGCATGATGTCGGTATATTAAGTGGAGGAGCTTCCCCCGGTGTTATGTATTCATGATATGAACGCGCTTTCCTCCTTTTCTTGTGCGCAGGCACATGTGCTGTGCAATAGGAACTTTCACGAATCGACCACACTGCGGACATTTGAGCGAGATCTCCACCGGCTCATCCGCCTTGTGAAATCCGGAAGCATCGAATGCCCGCTTTCCGCAGTTGGGGCATCTCATAGGAATACTCATCGCAACTCCTCTTGTTGTAGAATGTTAGCTTTAAAGCTAACATAGAAGTGAAAATGAAACCTGCTGCGAAGTGGCAGTCAGGAATCTTTATGATAGACAATCCGCTAACGACCACAGGGATCACATGACGGACACCGGTGGTTGTTGGTTATGTGGGAAGGCAGTGCAGTGAAATCAGACGTACTCTTGCAGCTTCTTCAGAGACATTGAACACA
>CALFMX010000105.1 GCA_937902565.1 uncultured Spirochaetales bacterium | reverse complement strand
GGCCTCACCAGCGCGCAGCAGCAGGCCATCCTGCAGGCCCGCATGCAGGCCGTCATCCTGACCGGCGGCATCGATCTTTCCGTCGGCTCCGTCACGGCGCTTGCGATGGTGGCGGCCGGCTGGCTGTTCCTAAACGGTGTCGATCCCTGGGTTGCTGCGGGGCTGGCGATCTGCCTCACGACACTGGTTGGCATGGCCATGGGATTTTTGACCACGATCATCGGCCTGCACCATTTCATCGTGTCGCTGGGCGTCATGGTGATTGCCCGCGGCGTCTGCCTGCTGGCGACGGGCGGACGGCCGCTCGGGCTCTACTCCCTGCCGCCGGAATTCAAGTTCATCGGTCAGGGCGCGCTTGGCGGCATTCCGCTGGTGCTGATCATTTTTGCGGTCGTGGTCGTTTCCTTCGATCTGCTGCTGCGGCGCACGACCGCCCGCAGCCGCGCCTGCAGCTCGTCCAGCTGGAAGGGCTTGACGATGTAGTCCTGTGCACCCTCCTTGAGGGCGGTGACCGCATCACTGATCTCCCCATGGGCGCTGATCATGATGATGGGCGTGCGGAAGCCTTCGCTGCGGATCCATTTGATCAGCGACAGGCCATCCATGCCCGGCATCTTCAAGTCGACGAGGCAGGCATCGTAATGCTCTTCGCTGAGCATCCGCTGGGCGGAGAGCCCGTTCTCTGCACAGTCGCTCTCTATACCGTCGAGGCCGAGGTAGCGGCGCATCAGTTCACGGATATTGGGTTCGTCATCAACGATCAGGATTCTCATGGCGTGTCCTTTGTACTCTTGCGGATGGGGTGGATGCTGCGCGGCAACGTCACTTCAGCCACCGTCCCCCCACCATCACGCCGGTAGAGACGCAAGTTGCCTCCACGGGCCTTGACGAATTGGCGCGAGATGGAGAGCCCGATGCCCGATCCATGGATCTTGGTCGTGAAGAAGGGATCGAAGATCTTGCGCGCCTCTGAGGCTGGGATGCCATCGCCACGATCCATGATGGAGATGTACAGCATATTACGTTTTCCGCCGGCGATCTCGACCTCAACCTGGGGATCCCTATCCCCTGCACTCTCGACGGCGTTCTTGAGGAGGTTCTCGAAGACCGATCGTGCCCGGTCCTCGTCAAAGTCGATGTAGTAGCGCTTCTCGCTCTTGAAGGTGATGGGTTTGTCAAAGCACTTGATCAGGGTCTCCAGCAACTCGTTCAAGTCCACCTGGACGGGTTGTCCGAGGGGGTTGCGCAAAAAGTCGCTGACCTTGTTGGTCAGCTGCGAGAGGCGCTTGAGCTCCTGGTCGATGACGACCAGGTCACTGATGTACTCCTCGGGGAGGGTCTTCTTCAGGAGCGCGAGCTGGATGGTGATGGCGCTGAGCGGGTTCTTGATCTCATGGGTCAGGGTGCGGGCTGCCTGGCCGAGGTTGACCAGGCTCTCCTGCTTGGCGATGGTCTCGCGGTAGCGGCGGTTCGAGCGGTAGATGTTCAAGACCAGGAGGAAGAGGGCTATGAGCACCAGCGTTGATGCGATGCCGATGGCTCCGGTGAGGACCAGGCGCCGGTGGTACGCCTCCCCATCGAAGTGGAGGTAGAGTACATCGGGGAAATCGATGGGGGTGGGCAGCAGCCCACTCTCGGTGAGGGTGAGCTGGCCGGTATCCAAGAGGATCGTCAAGCGGCTGAAGCGGATGTACTCGATCGTCTTGGTGGCACGGTTGTAGGTGGCCACCCCGGTATTGGGGTTGGATTTGCTGATGAGTTCGAGCGAGGAGGAGAAGCGGTCGAGCGGGATGGTCATCGGCACATTGCCGAGGCTGAGCACCCGCCTGCCCATCGAGCTGTACACCCCGATGCCGCTGACGCTCTCCTCGGCCATCGTCCTCAGCGCCTTGCTGGTGGAGTCCTGCAAGGCGAGGAAGACGGAGTTGAAGGAGCGTTCAGCCTCGCTCTGCATCCTGAGCTGCTCGCGATCGATCAGGGCGGTGGTGAGGAAGACCACCAGGAAGATGAGCATGAGAAAGGCCACAGCAAGACCGGTGATGACTATGTAGGGTTCCGTTCCATCACCGATCATCCATCGTGTACGCTCTCTCTTCAAACTATCACACCCCCATGGAGATTACTCGTAGTTCAATGCCTCGATCGGGTCCAGGCGTGAGGCCTTCATCGCTGGATACCAGCCGAAGAAGATCCCGACGAACATCGAGAAACCCATCGCAAGTATGAATGAGGTATATGATAAATGCAACGACCAATCAAGCATGTTCGTCACCGCATAGCTGAGCAGGGAGCCCAAGACGATGCCCAAGATCCCCCCGAGCAGGGTCAGGGTCAGCGCCTCCACAAGGAATTGGCCACGGATGACATTGGGGCTTGCCCCGAGGGCCTTGCGGATGCCAATCTCCTTGGTGCGCTCGGCCACCGAGACGAGCATGATGTTCATGATCCCGATCCCGCCGACCAGCAGGCTGATCGCCGCGATGAGGGCGAGGAAGGAGCTGAAGGTGCCGGTGATCTGCTCGGCCATCTCGGCAAGGGAGGCGGGGCTGAAGATGCTGTATCCGTCGGTGCCGACGATATTGTCAAGGTACTCGGTGATGGCATCGCTGACCTCAATGGTGTCGTAATCCTCGGCGATCTTCACCACGTATGACCCTACCCCATTGGTGCGGATGAAGCGCTGGCTGTAGGTGTTGTAGGGGATGAAGACACTATTGTTGTAGGAGAGGGAGATCGAGGGGTCCTTGCTCTCCAACACCCCGACAACAAGATAACTCTTCGCCTGGCTCCTGAAGAGGCTGACATACTGGCCAACCACAACCTGGTCGGGGAAGAGCTCCTCTGCAATGGCGGAGCCAAGGACGATGACCTGCCTTCGGTTGATGTTGTCCATCGATGAGAAGAACTCCCCTTCTCCAAATTCGAGGTTCAACGTTGAGGCGTAGGTACTGAGCACGCCGGCGACCGAGGCGTTGATCGACTCCTTGCCGTTGCGAACCCGTGCGGTGGAGCTGTTCTGTGGCAAGACCGCCTGGATCCCTTCGATGTCATTTCTCAGCATATCACCGAACGCCTCATCGAAGATGCCGGTATTGCGCTGTCCCGAGGAGGGATAGATGGAGACCATATCGAGGCCACCGATGGCAATCGACTCGGTGATGGACTTCGAGGCGCTGTCACCGATGGTGAGGATTGCGACCACCGAGGCCACTCCGATGACGATGCCGAGGAGGGAGAGAGCGGTCCGCATCTTTGACCCGCGCATGGCATTGAACGCTAGTTTGATGTTTTCGATCAGCATGCTAGGCCTCCACCTTTCCATCGCGGATGTGGATCTGGCGATGGCAACGCATCCCCAGGTCCCGGTCATGGGTGACGAGGACCACAGTCCTCCCCTCGCTGTTGAGCTCTTCAAAGAGCTCCATGATCTGTCCTCCGGTCCGCGTATCGAGGGCGCCGGTGGGCTCATCAGCCAGGAGGATCGTTGGGTTGTTCACCAGCGCCCGCGCGATGGCGACACGCTGCTTCTGTCCGCCGCTGAGCTCATTGGGACGGTGGTCCATCCGATCGGCGAGGCCGACACGCTCCAGGGCATGGACGGCCATCTGCTTGCGTTCGCGCGTCGGGACCCCGGCATAGAGGAGCGGGGTGATGACGTTGTCGAGGGCGGTCAACTTGCCCAGCAGGTTGAACTGCTGGAAGACGAAGCCGACCTTGCGGTTACGGATATAGGCGAGCTCGGCTTCGTTGAGGCCGGCTGTATTCTCGCCATCGATGTCGATATACCCATTGGTGGGGGTATCAAGGCACCCGATGAGGTTCATCATCGTCGACTTGCCACTGCCTGAGGGTCCCATGATGGCGGTGAACTCGCCACGGGAGATATCGATCGAGACGCCGTCGAGCGCCTTGACGATGAAGTCACCCATCATGTAGTAGCGGGAGACATCCTCGAGCCTGATTACACTCTCTGCCATCTTAGAACATCCTCATCTGTGGTCCACCACCGGCAATGGCTGCGAAGGGGTTGGAGGTGTCGGTGCGTCGGACGATCAGGGTATCACCGACCTTGACATCACCGCTGAGCAGCTGGCTCATGCCTTCACCCAAGTACTTGACCGTCACCGTGACCCGGGTGGTGGTGCCATCGCTGTTCTTCTTGGTGACACTGCTGCTTCCACGCGTCGTCGTTATCGCACTCTGGGGTACCAAGAGAATCTTGGTCTCGCCCTCGATGGTGATGGAGCCCTCGAAGGTATAGCCGGGGGCGATGTTGGATGGTGGATTCGGAATCTTCAGCTCGACATCCATCACCCCGATGCCCTGGTTGGTGTAGCGCCCGATCATCGGGATATACTCGACCACTGCCTCGATGGAAGAGTCGGGATAGGAGTCGAAGTAGAGCACGGCCTTCTGGCCGACTTCCACGTACATCATGTCAATCTCATCAATCTCTACCGTTGCCTTGAGGGTCGAGCGGTCGATGATTGTCATCGCCGATGATCCGGCATCGAAGTAGTCGCCGACGCTCACATCAACACTGGCCACCACACCATCGAAGTTGGCGTAGGCCTTGGTATAGTCGAGCTTCTTGCGTGCCGATTCGAGGCGAAGCTCGGTCAATTCGCGCTCCCGCTCACTTCCTGTGAGGATGATGCGTTCAAGCTCGGCCTCCAGGCTCGCCACACTGTAGAGCTGGTCGGTGTTGTCGATGGCGATGAGCACATCGCCCTTCTTCACATGGTCGCCCTCTTTGACAAAGACATCGGTGACCGTACCGGTGGCCCGCATCAACACCTTCTGGATGTCATTGGGCTCAACGTAGCTGGAGAGGTCGATGGTGGTGGTGAAGACCGATTCGGTAACCTGTGCCTCGACCTCCCGCACGGCGCTCAGGGGAGCCTTCTGCTCTGACCACGGCATGCGCCCATTGTCCTTGTAGAATGAGTAGAGGTAGAGACCCCCGACGATGAGGGCAATGACCACCACTGTGGTGATGATTCTGTTGATGCGCTGGCGGCGTAGCTTCTTGCGCAGTTGGTTTCGTACTTGATTTTCGCTCTTGTTGTCGCTCATTGACATCCTTCCTTATAGTGAGAGGCTCTTTATTTGATTTTCCAGTTTCAATCCCTCCAGCAGGCTGGAGTTCAACGTATAGGTGTCCAGGTCAACGGCAAACTGGGCATCCTCGACCTGGAGGGCGGTGGCAAGGCCACGGGAATAGAGATCCTTCTGCTGTTCGAGCGTCTCCTGGTTATAGGCGATGAACTCCAGCAGGAGGGAGTAGTTCATTACATAGGAGGCGATGCTGTTTTGTATGGTCATCACACTCTGATTGAACTCATCGATGGCAGTGCGGTAGGCAAGCTCTGCCGTGAGCACCGCATTCTCCAGCTGCTGCAGCTTCAACCCCTCGCTGTAGGAGCTGGGGTTATTGGACCAGGAGCCACCGATGGTGAGAGAGGGGGTGAAGGTGTTGTCTTCAAAGTCGTAGGTTGCTGAGACACTCCCCGAAATCTTATATTGGTTAGCAATCAGTGAAGCTGATCCCTTTATTGTTGCATCGTTGTAGTAATCGATTTTCTCTACCCCAGTTAAAATATTCTTTGATTTTGTCTTCGAAGCGGAACCACCTACACTCCCGCCCACCACCAGGCTCTTGTTGGTATACGTTGCCTTCTGTATCGCCAGATCCTCCTTCGCCAGGTCGACGGCAAGGCTCTTGAGCTTGAGGGTGCTGCTTTGGCTCTGGTCGGGGTTGAAGAGGAGGTTGGGCTCGGGGATGTCGGAGACCCCCTCCCACTCGAAGCCGGTGAGGTTCTTGAATTGCCTGAGGTAGAGTTCTCGAGTTGTGTTGAGTCCCTCAAGGGTGGTCTTCTTGCTCTGTATGGCCTGCACGCTGGCCCGGTGGATGAGACTATCCTCCTTCACGAGCTTGAGCGTGAGGTTCTGCTCCAGGGTCCGCTCCAGGTCGGCAAGCTCCTTGGCAGTCTTCTTGATGCTCTTCTCATTGTCGAGAATCGTAGCAATCTGTGAGTAGAGGCTGGTGGTATAGTTCACCCGGCTCACATCGTAGGTGGAGGTCGCCAACACCTCGGTCTGCCGGTTGGTCAGGCTCTTGCGGTTGTCACCGGTGAGGCCGTAGGTGAAGGTATGGCTCGCACCGACGGTCGGGGCGACCGAATACGTATTGCCCGAGGAGCCGTAGGAGAGGGCGCCGGTCGAGACCTGGATGGAGGTCTTCCCGTCGTTTGGCAGTGTAATGGTGGTATCGACACCAGAAGACCGGAGGGTAGTCGAGGGGCTGTCCAGGTCAAGGGTGGTTGTCAGGTCCCCGCTCACCGATACCCCCACCCCATCCTCTGCCTGGTTACGGCCGATGGTCAGAAGGGTATCGCGCTTGGTCAATTCAAGGTCTTGCATCTTCGCACTCTCGCTGAGGGCCTTCTCCACGATGGTGGAGAGCGGCATGGCAGAGAGTGGGGAGATGATAAGGCTTGCCACCACGAGCATGGCAAGGGAACGTAAACGTCTATGGTGCATCGGCAAAACTCCTGTTATGCGTTGGTATCGAACTAACTATCGTATGAATGGACTCGAAGAGGCAAGGGAAGAGAAGGGAACTCCATACAATCTACAAAAGAGTGAGACCTCCGTCCACCACAAGCTCAGTACCGGTGACAAACGAGGCTGATAGCAGGTAGGAGACCGCCTGGATGATGTCACCAGAGGCTCCCGTCCGCCGCAACGGCAGGAGGTTCTCCATCCGTGCAAAGTATGCATGGTCATCCTCAGAAGGGAGGACTGGGCCGGGGGAGATGACATTGACCCGCACCGTCGGGGCCAAGGCAACGGAGAGAGCCCGGCTCTGGGCCATCAGCGCCCCCTTGGCGGTATAGTAGGCGGGTCGGCTCGCCTTTGGGGAATTGAGGGTCGCATCGCCGATGTTGATGATCGAACCCTGCCCTCCCCGCTCCTTGAGGTGGAGGTAGAGGGCGCGAGAGAGGAAGAAGGGGGCGGTATTGTGGAGGGCCATCAAACGGTCGAACTCTTCAAATGTGGTCTCCTCGATGGGGAGGGGGAAGAACACCGAGGCGCTGTTGATCAGGTGGTCGACGTGCCCGAAGAGGGAGACAGCGCGGTCGAAGAGGGGGCCAAGGTCCTGCATATCGGTGAGGTCACCCTCGACGACTGCACAGCTTCCACCGAGCTCCTCACTGAGGGCGCGTACCCCATCATCAGCTCGTCTCGTGTGGATGATGGTGGTATAGCCGCTCTCTGCAAGAGCGGTTACGATTGCCCTGCCCAGGCGCTTAGAGGCACCGGTTATCATGACCACGTCACCCATAGAGGCCTACTATACCCCGCTTGTTGCCGATTGACAATTGAGGGGGTATATTGAGGGTATCGGGCTGCCAACTCCAATCCCGATCCAAGGAACACAACATGGCAAAAGATAACAAAGACTGGAAGGACTCCTTCAAGAAGAAACTGAACATCGAACCGGGTGTTCACGTCAATGAAGAGGGAGGCAAGAACAAGAAGCGCTTCACCTTCTCCTTCTGGTACTTCTTCATCATCATCATGCTCTTCATGGCAATGAACTCCTTCATGGCCACGCGCCAAGGCTCGGTCCTCTCCGTCGACTACACCCAGTTCAAGCAGCTGGTCGAGCAAGGAGCCATCAAGCGGGTAGCGATCGAGGAGGAGAAGCTGATCGGCTACTCCTTCAACCGCGAGAGTGTCGGCCAGGATGTGCGCACGTTCATCAGCGAAGACCAGAGTGCGCTACAGTCCTATACCACCTACAAGGTCGATGACCCCGCCCTCCTCCCGCTGCTGGAATCAAAGGGGGTTGAGTACTATGCAACCGCACCGGCCAAGCCGAGCCTCTTGTCCACATTGCTCGGCTATGCCATCCCCTTCGTCTTCATCATGATCATCTGGCGCTTCCTCTTCTCCAAGATGGGAGGTGGAGGCCAGGGGGTGCTCTCCTTCAACCAGAACAAGGCGAAGATCGTCGCCGAAGGGGACACCGGC
>CALFMX010000104.1 GCA_937902565.1 uncultured Spirochaetales bacterium | reverse complement strand
GTAGAAGAGGCCAGCTCCGAACAGGCGGTGCGGGGGCCGCGGGACGGCTTTACCGAGCAGCTTTTGGTCAACCTGTCCCTGATCCGCAGAAGAGTTACCTCCGCCGATTTAAAATGCCAATACAAATATATTGGCAGGGTAACGAAAACAAAGGTCTGCATCTGCTACCTGAACAACATTGCCTCCGATCAAATCGTAAAAGAACTGGAGCACCGTCTGAACGAACTGGATATCGACGAGCGCTGGACCCAAAAGAGTGACGTGTGGGTGCGCTCCAATACGACATAGGTGGTCAATGGATAGATCAGTACATTTTGGCAGTGAAGAGCGGATCCAACGGGTGTTGGGTATCAACGATCGCAATCTGCCATACCTTGAGACGCTGCTCGGCGGCGACCTCTACGTCAAGGGCAATACCCTGACCATCCGCAGCGCGGATGAGGCGGCGATCAACCGTTTTACCCTCCTCTTCAACCGACTCGATCGCCTTGCAGAACAACAGCCGTACTTCAGCGAGGCTGAGATCTTCCTCGAGTTCCAGGCGGTGAAGAATGACCGGCCCATCAGCGAGGTGCAGCAGGAAGCGGTGCAAGAGGGGCCGTACATCGTCGTGCACAACCGCATCGCATACCCCAAGGGGAAACGCCAGGAGGCGTATATCAACGCCATGGCAACAAGCCAGATCGTCTTCGGCATCGGGCCCGCCGGGACCGGCAAGACCTTCCTGGCCGTTGCCCATGCGCTGAGCCAGCTGCTCGGCGGCAAACGGCAAAAGATCATCCTCACCCGGCCGATCGTCGAGGCGGGGGAGAGCCTGGGCTTCCTGCCCGGGGACCTCGCCCAGAAGATCAACCCCTACCTGAGGCCCCTCTACGATGCAATGGAGGCGATGATCAGCGTACAGAACATCCGCCGCCTCGAGGAGAATGGGTCGATCGAGATCGCACCGCTTGCCTATATGCGGGGACGCTCCCTCAAGAACGCCACCGTCATCCTCGACGAGGCGCAGAACACCACGCGCGAGCAGATGCAGATGTTCCTCACCCGCCTCGGGGAGAACAGCAGTGCCATCATCACCGGAGACATCAGCCAGGTGGATCTGCCCCGCAGCAAGGATAGCGGGCTGATCCATGCCACCAAGATCCTCACCGGCATCGAAGGCCTCAGCTTTGTCTACTTTGACAGCCGTGACGTGGTGCGATCGCGCATAGTGAGCCAGATCATCGATGCCTACGCAGCAGACGGG
>CALFMX010000103.1 GCA_937902565.1 uncultured Spirochaetales bacterium | reverse complement strand
TGGCCGCCGTCTTCTTGAAGAGGTGTGAGCCGATCTCTTCCTCATAGCGCTTCAACTGGGTGAACACCCACTGGTTGCTGGTGTAATCGACACCGAAGCGCTCCTTGAGGTGGATCCTCACCTCATCGATCGGGATGGTGATGTCGTTGATCGACTCCGCCTCGCTTGACTCATAGAGCTCGGAGAACTTGTAGAGAATCCCCATTGCCAGGTCCTTTCTCTTCAAGCGCTGGGGCTTTCGTCCCTCTGTTGTCGGTTTGTTCATAGTTGGATTGTACCATACCCCAATCCCATGCACATATGACGATTTAAGCAATTATGCGTATTTAAGCAATTAACTCAATTCAAGCAAATATGCTTAATTAGGCTATTAAGGAAGTTCTGGCAATTTCTTTATCGGTAATCCTTGACATGATATGGTATACGTACCCAGAACCGAAAGGAGGTCCTGTATGAAAAGAATAGGTATGACAATGATTGTTGTCCTGCTATTGGTCCCGATGGCTATGTTTGCGCGTGGAGTGGCTGAAGATGTCACCACGTTGACCATCGCAGGAAGGGATGGAGCGTATGGTGATGCGATGGAGTTGGCCATCCAGAGCTACACCGAGACGCATCCCAACGTCCGTTTCGAGTTGCTCAAGCTCTCCGGCAGTGAGCTGATGGAGCAGTCGGTGATCGAGCTGCGCGGTGGAACCGGTGCCTTCGACGTACTGCTTGTCGACGACCCCTTCCTCCCCCAGCTGCAGGAGGCCGGCTGGCTTGCCGACCTGGATGCCCTCTATAAGAAGAAGGGGATTACCATCGACCCCGATCTGGTGGAGAACATGGTGAACATCGGCCGGTATCCCTTCCCCAACGGCCCGCTCTACGCCCTGCCGCACGTAGGTAACGTCGCCCTCTTTGCCTACCGCCAGGATGTGAGTCGCAAGTATGGTGTCGAGAAGTTCGACACGTGGACCCAGGTCCTCGACGTGGCCAAGAAGATCAAGGCCAATGAGCCGGCGATGACCCCTGTCCTCTTCAGGGGCGTGCAGGGCAACCCCATCGTGACCGGGTTCCTGCCGATTTACTGGGCATTCGGTGCCGACATCCTCAAGGATGGCAAGCCGGCATTCAACACCCCCGAAGCGCTCAAGGCCATGGAGTACTTCCTGGAGCTGGCAAAGTACGCCCCGCAGGGTGTGACAGCCTACCAGGCAACCCAGGTCAGTGATGCCCTGCTGTCAGGGGTCGGTGCGATGGCGATCGAGGTGTGGCCCGGCTGGATCGGGAACCTTGAGAACCCCGAGCTCTCCAATGTCGTCGGCAAGGTGAAGATTGCCGCCCACCCTGGACAGGTGAACCAGTCCTCCTCGATGATCGGGGCCTGGATGGTCGCCATCCCCAAGGATTCAAAGAACATCGACGCTGCATTCGACTTCCTGCTGCACCTCACCAGTGCAGAGACACAGGCGATGATCTCCGAGAAGAACGGGGTGCCGCCGACACGTCACAGCGTTCACAAGATTCCCGAGTTGGTCGCCATGTACCCCTGGTACCCTGCCCAGCTTGATGGACAGATCACCGGGTCGGTCCGCCCACGGACAAACTACTGGGCAGAGATCGAGTCGGTCTTCGGCGACTACCTGCAGAGGGCCCTGGTGGGCAATCTGTCGGCACAGTCGGCTCTGGACCAGATCCAGAAGCGTGTAACGGAGATCCTGGAACGATAGGTATTCCCATGGCTTCGGGGCCGCTTTCTGCCCCGAAGCCATGTCAATTGAGACAAAGGACGTGCTGCTAGTATGAGAAACAGGGAACGGGCTCACTACAACTCCTTCTTCTACCTTATTTTTGCCCCGGCGCTATTGGTTACCCTCTTCCTTACGGCGTATCCGATGGCAACGATCTTCTACGACTCGTTCTTTCGGTACAGCCTTGTGTCGAATACCAGGACGTTCGTCGGCTTCCAGAACTTTTCACGTATCCTGAGGGAGGAGCTCTTCCAGCGCTCACTTGTCAACACGCTGGTCTTCACCCTCGTGGCAAGTATTACCGAGGTGGTGCTCGGAACAGCCCTCGCATTTCTCTTCAAGCGAGAATTCAGGGGCAAGCGGGTGGCATCCCTGATCGTGATCTTCCCGATGATCATCTCCACCATGGTCATCTGTGCCGTCTGGCAAACCTTCTACCACTATGAGATCGGGATCTTCAACTACATCCTGAGGAAATGGAACCTCGCGCCTGTGGGGTGGTTGACCGACCAACGGGTCGCCCTCTTCTCGATCATCCTCGTCGACATCTGGCAGTGGACACCCTTTGCCTTCCTCATCATCCAGGCGGGTATGGGTTCCATACCAGCCGAGATCTGGGAGGCTGCCCAGATCGACGGCGCCCGAGGCGGCCAGATCGCGATGAAGATCACCTTGCCGATTCTCCGCAGCCAGATCCTCATGGTGCTCATGCTGCGTACCCTCGACACCTTCCGCCTCTTCGACAAGGTCTACGCCCTCACCGGGGGTGGGCCGGCAAATGCGACGCAGACCCTCTCGTTCTTCATCTACCGTGAAGGGTTCAAATTCTTCAACTTCGGCCGTGCAAGCGCCGCCTCGGTGATCACCCTCTTCGGCGTTGCGTTCCTCGCACTCTTCTATGTACGAAGCTTGCTCGGTGAGGAGGACTAGATGTACCGATTGAGAAAAATCCTTAAAAGAACGGTGTTCATCCTCTTGGTCATCTTCGTGGTGGCAATTATCCTCATCCCCATCTATTGGATGGTCAACACGTCGCTGAAGACCCCCCGGGAGGTCATCGACCCCATCCCGAGCTTCTTCCCCCGTACTCCCACCCTGGCCAACTACAAAGCCGTCTTCAAGTCGGGGCTGTGGAAGAACTTCTCGAATTCGGTGATCGTCGCCGTCTCTGCCACGCTGGCGTCGATCATCCTCGCCTTCCTCTCATCGTACGCATTGGCACGGTACCGATTCCCCTTCCACCTGAACCGGCTGTTCCTCATCTGGGTGCTGGTGGTGAGGATCCTCCCCCCGATCGTCCTTGCCGTGCCGCTGTTCACGATCTTCAACCGGATCGGCCTTATCAACACGTTGGGGGGCCTGATCGTCGCCTTCCAGATCTATACCCTGCCATACTCCATCTGGATCATCTACGGCTTCTTGAAGACCCTGCCGAAGGAGTATGAGGAGGCGGCGAGGATCGATGGGGCAAGCCCCCTGCGCGTCCTGGTCTCCATCGTTGCCCCCCTGGTACGATCGGGAATCATCGCAACCTCGATTTTTGCCCTGATCCTCGCCTGGAACGAGTTCCTCTTCGCTCTCCTCTTCGTACGCAGCCCACGTTTGTTGACCCTCCCGGTGGTTATCGCCCGCTATATCGGTGAGTACACCACGCAGTGGGGAGAGCTCATGGCCATCGGACTGTTCGCCTCGTTGCCGATCCTCATCTTCTCCAACGTGGTGTACAAGAAACAGACCGAAGGGTTCTCGATGAGCCTGAAGTAGGAGGGTGGGAAGATGTCTGAGGGATGTACGCCATTGGTCACCGCACACAGCGGGTGTGAAGGCACTGCAAAGAATAGCCTCGCCTCGGTGTTGGCCGGCTTGGATGGTGGGGCGGATATCATTGAGGTCGACATTCGCAGCTCGCTCGATGGTGTGCCCGTGCTCCACCATGACCCGGCCATCGGCGGGGAGAGCGGGCGGTCCCTGCTCCTCTCTGGCCACACGTACGAAGAGATTCTCGCGTTTGCCGGCAGTGAAGGCATAGCGCTCACCCCACTGGAGACGGTGATGGCCTTGATCGTCGAGGGGGGGAGTGTCCTGAACCTGGATCTGAAGGACATCGACTGCCTAGGATACATCAATGGGCTCGCCGACACCTGCAGAGCGCGGGATTCGATCATCATCTCGGGGTGTGGCCCTGAACAGGCGAGGCAGGTCATCGGGCTGCTGCCCGGGGTACAGGTGTTGCTCAACGCCTACTACGACCCCGCAATCATGGAGACAGGGCGGTACTCCGCATTCGTGCACACCCTCTGCAGAGAGGCCATCGAGGTCGGCTCCTGCGGGATCAACATCGATTACATGATGTGCCGCGAGGAGCTCGTCCTCCACGCCCGGAGGCGTTTTGTCCCTGTCTCGGTGTGGACTGTCGATGATGAGAGCGATATGCAGCAGATGGCCTCCTACGGCGTCTTCTCGATCACGACCCACCACCCTCGCCACCTTCGAACGTTGCTGGGTGAAAGGAATTGGTGAGATAACTGCCCAGCTGTGTCATAGTTGAACCTTCCAGTGTGGCAAGGGGTGTGGTATGATGGCGACAGGTTCATGCAGCTGTGGACTCCAACGATTGATGTGATGAAGACGCTATGCAATGGTCGGTGAACAGGCTGGATGGATACTACTCGATGGACTGCGATACCAGGGATGCCCAAGACACGAATTACACAACGAGAGATTGCGAAGCACGTGGGAGTTTCAACGGCTAGTGTTTCAATGATCCTGGCCGGCAAGAGCCTCTCACGCTTCAGTGATGAGACCATCGATGCGGTGTACACAGCCTGCCGTGAGCTGGGGTATCAGACAAAGACAGCCAAACGGAACCGCAGCATCGTGCTCATCGTCTGCCCCTCGGTCATCAATCCATACTTTGCCACCATCATCCAGGGCATGGAGATGGAGGCGAGAGAGCAGAACCTGGAGACGGTGATCTTCACCACCTACTGGGATCAGGAGAAGGAGCGCAGCGCCTGCGAGCTTGCCAAGGACCCGATGGTAGGGGGCGTGATCTTCGCCATGATCCCCCAGCAGCCTGAGCTGGTGCGCGAGCTCAACGAGACGGTGCCGGTGGTGGCTGTCGGCGACAAGCAGAACGATGTGGGCCTCGATACCGTCGATGTGAACAACTTCAATGCCGGGGTGTTGGTGGCCCGTCACCTGCTCGAGCTCGGTCACCGCAAGATTGCCTACCTCTCCACCAGCCTCAACAGCGAACATAGTGCCAGAGTGCGGCGATACGATGGGCTGAAGGCAGAGATCGCCCGCTTCGATCACGGCGCCTCGCTCTCCCTCTTCACCGCAGAGGTCCCAACACTGACTGAGTTGCACACCGTCGATATCGAGCACCGCACCGGCCGTTCATTGGCCAGGCAGTGCATCGAGCAAAACCCGGAAGTGACCGCCATGGTGGCCATCAACGACATGGTCGCCTATGGGGTGATCGACGGTATCAAGGAGAGTGGATTCTCTATCCCCTCACACTATTCGGTCTGTGGCTTTGATAACATCCCCCCATCGTCGTTCAGCGGGGTGGACCTGACCAGTGTCGAGCACTACATCGTGCAGGGAGGCAAGAGCGCACTGCGCCTCCTCAGCGATAAGATGGAAGGTAAACAGAGCCGGGTATTGGAGAGTGGGGCAGTGGTTCGTGTCGAGTATCAGACCCGTCTCATCATCCGTTCGTCGAGTGCCGCTCCCCGCACCGAGTAATTACGTCTCTGCAGGTTTCCCGAAGGGTACAAAGCGCTCGACATCGGCGCAGAAGGCGACGCCGACTCCAGGTTCGGCGAGGACGGGGAGGGCACGGATTGCCTCGAGGACCGTCGGTGCGTCCTCCGCTTCGACGAGGATGATCAACATGTCCTTCTCGGGCACCAGGGTATAGCCGAAGAACTTCGCATCCTCCTCGGTCCCCGTACCCCGGGCAGAGAGGATGGTCCCACCGGTTGCCCCAGCCTTTCGTGCGGCAGCCATGACCTCGTCGGCGAGGCCGTGATTGACGATGCAGGTGATGAGGGTATGCGGTGTATGTGTCATGGACAAACCTCCAGTGGTGTGTATAGCGCTCTCTGCGTTATGTTTACATCTTAAAAGAAGAGCGGGGGAGTGTAAACAACACCCCCGCCTATAGGGGACGATTGTTCACGCGCGCAAAAATTATTCTTGCCTCAGGCCCCTCTTATTAGTAGTATAGGGATGGACGCGATTGAAATATTCCTTTTGGTGAAGAGCTGCACAGTGCAGCAGGGCCAGTGTGCCCATACGAAACCAGGAGGATTTTTTATGAAGAACGAAGAGACCATCCCGAACAATGCCCAAGGAAAGCGGGGCCCCTACAGCGATGCGTACATCAAGGAGGCTCACCGCTCCACCTTCGCAAATGAGGGGGAGACGGGAGAGAGCAGTGCGTGCCGCTGCTTCTACTGCGGCCATCGCTTCTCTGTCAAGGAGGAGGAGCACCTCCTCTACAGTGAGGAGCGTGCCCCGCTTGATCGGACCCTCCACTGCCCATACTGTCTTGTCGATTGTGTGATCGGCTCAGCTTCCGGCTATCCCATCGATGACGAGGAGTTCATCATGGCCTGCACCGAGGCCTGGTTTGATGGAATCTCTGAGATCAGTGCTGGAAACCCACAGAGGCCGACCCTGATCATTGTCGATTGACCTTGATCAGAGGAGCGCTGAGAGTTGGCTCATCTCCATCTTCGACACAGCCCAGAGGTAAAGGCTCGCAGCTGTGCCGTAGGGGGAGTAGCGGCTTCGCAAGGAGTCAAAGCGCTCCCTGTCCACCTCATCGAGGCCGTAGAGCGTCTTCATCCCCCGGATGATGGCCAGGTCGCCAAAGCTCACGATGTCGCCCCGCCCCATGCCAAAGAGCAGGATCATCTCCGCTGTCCATCGCCCGATGCCCTTGATCGTGGTCAACGCTACGATGGCCTGCTCATCATCCATCTCCTTGATTGCCTCCAGGTCAAAGATCCCCTCCTTGACCTGGGAGGCGAAGCTATGGATGTACCCTGCCTTGCGAAACGTCATGCCAAAGCGCTGCAGCTCCTCAACCGAGGTTGCTGTGATGCTCTCCTCATCAATGGTGGTGAGCGCCTCGCTCATACGCGTCCATATGGTGGTCTGGGCAGCTGTGGAGATCTGCTGGCCGACGATGTGGCGGACCACCGAAGCGAAGAGATCACCGTCGCCCCTGCGTTGGATGGGCCCGAGGTGGGCGATGATCCTGCCCAAGGTAGGGTCGGCGTGTGAGAGGTGTGCCATCGCGGTCTCAGTGCACTGTATGAAGCGGATCGGTTCACTCATCCTTGAAGCGTAGTGCATCTGTCTCCTCTTGCCAATGAGGTGGAATATGCACGATTGGTGGTTGGCGTGTACAAGATTGAATAATTGGGAATAGGGGCTGAAATCGAGGTCGGGTGGGGGAACACCATACCGCTCTATCTCTTTGGTCTCGTCAGATGAGGATCTTGCCGGGATTCATGATGTTCTTCGGGTCGAAGGCACGCTTGAGCGTCTTGAGCAGCTCATACTCGGCGCTTGGGGTGAGCTCCTTGACAAACTCCCGCCGCTTGAGGCCGATGCCGTGCTCTCCGCTGATCTTGCCGCCCAGTTCCCCTACGATGAAGGCGTAGAGCTCCCTGAGGATCTTCGGCTCGACTTCGAGCCACTTCTCGATCGTCCAGTCGGGGTCCTTGATGACGGTGGCGTGGAGGTTCCCATCCCCGGCGTGGCCGTAGCAGGGTATTCTCAACCTGTAGCGCGTCGACAGCTCCTCCAGGAAGGGGAGGACCTGTGGGATCGCTGCGATGGGTACGACCACATCCTCGAGGCTCTGGATCGGGCTGTAGACCTTGATCGCCTCGGCGATGGCCCGCCTCACTGCCCAGATGCGCTCGCGGTTGTTGGCATCCTCGGCGATATAGACCTCCATTGCCCCCTGTGCTTCACAGAGATCCCCGACGGCGACCAGGTCGGCTTCGACCTGCGCCTCCTCCGATCCATCGACCTCGATGAGCAGCATCGCAGCGACCCCCTCCAAGGGGAGGGTCTCATTGAGGTAAGAGCAGGAGATTTCAAAGGAGAGGCGGTCCATGAACTCGATGGAGACGGGGATAATCCCCTGCTTCATCAACAGCGGGACGACGGAAATCGCTTGTTGGGCACTGGCGAAGGGGACGAGGAGGCTCGAGGCGACCTTGGGGATGCCGATGAGCTTGATCGTCGCTTCGGTGATGATACCCAATGTCCCCTCGCTGCCGATATAGAGTTGCTTGAGGTCATAGGAGCTTACGTCCTTTGTTACCTTGCCTCCCAAATGGACGATCTCCCCCTGGGGGGTGACGACCGTCATGCCGAGGACATACCGGCTGGTGACCCCGTACTTGATCGCCTTGCCACCTCCGGCGTTCTCGGCGATGTTGCCGCCGAGGTAGCAGCTCTCCAGGCTCATGGGATAGCCGGCGAAGAAGAGGCCGGTATCCTTGAGACGTTCATTGAGCTCATTGGTCACGATGCCGGCCTCGGCGGTGACGGTAAGGTTCCCCTCATCGATATCGATGATGCGGTTCATCTTCTCAAGAGAGAGGACGATGCCCCCAAAGAGCGGTATAGCACCGCCGGAAAGGCCTGAACCTGCACCGCGGGGTGTCACCGGGATGGTGAGGCGGTCTGCAAGGCGCATGATGGCAGCCACTTGTTCGGTGGTGGTCGGGGTGACCACCACCTCGGGCATCACGCTGTACTGCTCCTTGCTCGTCTCATCGTGACTGTAGCCTTCGATCCGTTCACTGTCGGTGAGGACGTTGGACGGTGAGCAGATGGCAGTGAGCTCCTCAATGATTGAGGCGGTGATGGGGGTGTAGGTCATTGCGTCTTTCTCCTCTCATTCAGGCGGCGTAGCAGGACGGGGATGATGGCAAAGAGATCGCCGATGATCGCAACATCCGCGATATCGAGAATATTGGCTTCGTCATCATTGTTGATCACCACGATCCTCTTGGCAGTCTTGATGCCGGCGAGGTGTTGGATTGCTCCTGAGATCCCGATGGCGATGTAGAGCTCGGGCGAGATGGTCTTGCCCGAGAGGCCGACCTGGTGGGGGTAGGTCGCCCAACCGCGGTCCACGGCATCGCGGCTGGCTCCGACTTCACCCCCAAGCGCTGTGGCGAGCTGTTCGATGAGGGTGAAGTTCTCACGTTTCTTGAGTCCCTTGCCACCGGAGACGACAGTGCGCGCATCCTCGATCGAGGTCTGCTGATCTCTAAAGGGGCGCACCCCAAGGACCTCGACCGGGTCGGTGGAGAGCGAGGGTGGGTCGACACGTATTACTGTGGCACGGCGCGTGGTGTCCATGTTGCCCAATGGGGTGGAGCGTGGCCTGCTGGTGGCCATCTGGGGTCGGTGGTCCGGGCTCTTGATCGTCGCCATGATATTGCCCCCGATGGCCGGCCTGATCTGCAAAAGGTTGCCGGTCCCCTCCTCGATGGCCAGGGAGGTGCAGTCGGCGGTCAAGCCACAGCCGAGCTTCACGGCCAGGTAGGGTAGCAGGGTGCGTCCGGTGGTGGTGGCGGCTGCTAGGATGATTTGTGGTCCATGGTCCCTGACCAGGGGGAGAAGCACCGCTGCGTGTGAGTGGACGGTGAAGGAGGCGAAGCGTTCGTCCTCGGCGACATAGATAATGTCGGCGCCATAGGCAGCCAATCTCTCCAGCTCTCCCTCTCTGGTATGGGAGGCGAGCACCACACTGGCGAGGGGGACTTCCAGCTCATCGGCAAGGGCCCGTCCGCGGGCCAGGAGTTCGAAGGAGACCTCCTTGAGTGATCCATTATGGGTTTCGGCGATCGTCCAGACTTCAGCCATGGTGTACCTCCTTCAGCAGTTGTTGCTCCTCGAGGAGATCGATCAGGTGGTCAACAGCAGCAAGTGTCGCTTCATCACCATCAGCGTGGTAGATGGTACATGAACGTGCCACCTTCGGTGTCTCGATCTTCACCACCCGGGTAGGGGAGCCCTTGAGGCCGATTCTCGATCGGTCCGCCTCGATGGCCTCGGCATCCCAGCGTTCAATGGTGCTTGCCATCGCCCGTTTTTTGCCCTTCAAGGTGGGCAGGCGCGGGATGGCGATCTCCTTGACGACCGTCAAGAGAGCGGGCAGGGCGACCTGTACCCGCTGGTACCCCTCCTCCACAAGGCGCTCTGCCACCAGGTGTGTCGAAGTTGCCTCTTCTATGGATGAGACGTAGGTGACCAGACCCAGGTCAAGCCAGGCGGCGATGCCTGGCCCCACCTGGGCGGTATCGCCATCGGTGGCCCGCTCGCCGGTTATGACCAGATCATACGAGCCGATCTTTTCGATGGCCCGGGAGAGCACGTAGCTTGTCGCATAGGTGTCACTGCCGCCAAAGGGGCGGTCGGTGAGGTGGATGGCCCGCTCGGCCCCCATCGAGAGTGCCTCCTTGAGGATGTTGGCTGCGCTGTCAGGACCCATCGTCACCACGGTGACACTGCCACCGTGGGCTTCGGTGAGGCGGAATGCTGCCTCCAGGGCGTAGAGGTCCAGGGGATTGAGCGTTGATGAACGTCCCGAACGAATCATGGTCCCGGTTACCGGATCCATCTTTACGTCGCTGCTCTGGGGTACCTGCTTGATGGGAACGATGATATGCATGACGCCTCCTTGTGAGCCTAACACCTATGATAGGAGCAGAAAATCCAGCTGTCAACAAAAAATGACCGCGGTCATTTTTATTTGGTCTTCAGTGCCCTGATGAGAATTGTCGAACAGTAGTGCAAGCCTACCTCCACAAGATCGAAGGAGGCGGAGCTGATGTTCCAATCGAGGAATAAACCTCTAATGGCCCGATTGAAGAAGCGGGCATAGGTGAGGGCGCTTTCCCGATTGTTGAACTCGCCGCTTTCCTGCCCCTCGGTGATGAGATCGACGATGAAGGTGAACCAGAAGCGCCCTTCTTCGGTGATGACTTTGTCCGAGCCCGCCTGTAACACTTGGTTGGCGTAGAGGACCTTCAGTACATCGCAGCCGACATCGTCACGCACGTAGGTGAGCTGGTGGGCGGTGAAGCTGAGCAAGCGGCTCGCCGCATCGTGCTCTTGGCGTACGACTCCCTCGACGCTTCGATAGTAGGCATCGATTTCCCAGAATTTCTGGACAATGATATCGCTCTTGGTCGTGTAGTAGGAGTAGAAGCTCCCCTTGGCGGTGCCGGCATGGTCGGCGATCCGCTGGATCGAGACCGCATCGTAGCCATACTTGGAGAAGAGCTCGATGGCACTCTCGTAGATCAGGCGCTTCGTCGCCTCCGCTTTCTTCGTCTTGGCCATGGGCGCCTACCGGTGGGTCGCCGCCATCGACTGCTCGATCGCTTCGATCGAGGCATCGAGGTTGGAGGAGAGCATCAGCGAGTAGAGGATGTCGATGACAGCGAGCTGGTTGATCCTCGAGGTGCTGGCACCCTGGCGGTAGATCCGCTCACTTGCCGGCACCATGAGCGAGATATCGGCAAGCTCGCGCAGCGTATTGGGGCCGCTCATCGTCAGGCTGATCACCGTGGCCCCGTTCTTCTTGGCTAGCTTTGCCGCCTCGATCATTTCAGCCTTCTCCCCTGAATAGGAGATGATGAAGGCGCACTCGCCGGCTCGGAGGGCGGCCGCAGCGACGAGCTGCAGGTCGGTGTCAGGGGAGTAGAAGACCGAGGAGCCGAGGCGGGCCAGCTTCTGCATGAAGTCGTTCGCCACGAGCCCGCTGGCGCCGATACCGAAGAGGGCGATCTTGCTGGAGCCCTGGATACACGCCACCGCCTTCTTGGTGCTCTCCCCCTCGAGGGTGTGTTCAAGGGCGGCGAAGGAGCGCTGCAAGCGTTCGATAGTGGTGTGGATCACCACATCGGCCTCGGTGCCACTCTCGAGGTCGAGGTCGGGGACATAGCGTTCATCGTAGGTATCAAAGACGTCGCGGGCGAGGCGGAGCTTGAAGTTGTTGAAGGATTCGAAGTCGAGGTGCTTGCAGAAGCGGATCACCGCAGCCTGGCTCGATTCCGCTTGTTTGGCGAGCTCCCGCACATTGAGGTGGAGCACTTTCTTGGGGTGTTCGACCACGTAGGCGGCAACCCGTTTTTCGCTCTCGGACAGACTCTCCCAGCGGGCATCGATCTCATAGAGGGCCCCGGGAATCTGATGTATGTTCTCCATGCACTACCTCCAAGCCCCTATCCTAGGGTGTAGGAGGGGTGTGGTACAAGCTGATCGCCCTCGCGATCGGACCATCGGCACGTCGGTCGAGCTCAATCGCCTCCTCGGCGCCGATGCCCAGGAGGATCATCAGGATTGCAATCTTCGGCCGTTTGCCGGAGGCCTCGAAGGCGGTGGCCGCCTCCCCGTCGGAGCAACCGGTTGCCTGCTTGATCAGACGCTTGGAGCGGACGACCAGCTTGGCATTGACCGGGGTGAGGTCGACCATGAGGTTTCCATAGACCTTGCCAAGGCGGATCATCGAGGCGGTGGTGAGCATGTTGAGCACCAGCTTCTGGGCGGTGCCGGCCTTCAGCCGGGTGCTGCCGGTGATCACCTCAGGTCCCACATCGAGGAAGATTGCATGGTCTGCGATGTCGAAGGTCTTCGAGTTCTCATTGCAGCTGATGGCACCGACTGCTGACCCGACGCTCTTTGCGTAGGCCATCGCTCCCAGGACATAGGGGGCCTGGCCACTTGCAGTGATGCCCACCAGGGTGTCGTTTGCGTTGAACCCGAGGCTCTTCAGCTCATCGACTCCCTCGCTCTCATTGTCCTCGGCATCCTCGATCGAGCGCACCAGCGCCTCGCGGCCTCCGGCAATGAGGCCCTGGACCATCGTGCGCGGGACACCGAAGGTCGGTGGGCACTCAGACGCGTCCAGCACCCCAAGACGCCCGCTGGTACCCGCCCCCATGTAAATAATGCGACCACCTGCTTTTAGCGCGTTAGCTGCCGCATCGACCG
>CALFMX010000102.1 GCA_937902565.1 uncultured Spirochaetales bacterium | reverse complement strand
GACCAAGACCGTCCCGATTACCGTAGCCGAGCTTGAGAACGAGGTTCGCCTCTACCAGGAGAGTGCCCGTACCAGCGGTGCGGACCCCACCACCGTCGATCCCCTGCAGGTACTCAACCTCCTGATCAACAACGAACTCTTTCGCCAGGGAGCGGCACGCGACGGCATCAAGATCACCGATGCCATGATCGACAGTGCCTACGCCAGCCAGAAGGCGAACCTGGAGGCCACCTACGGCCAGCGCTTCACCGATGAGCAGTTCTCCCAGGTGATCGCCAGCAACTTCGGCTCGGTAGCCGACTACCGCACCATGATCGGTGAGCAGCTACTCGTCGACGCCTATGTGCGCCAGCAGAAGAGCGCTGTGCTCAACCAGAAGATCACCATCCCCGAGAGTGAAGTCACCAGCTTCTACCGCAAGAACCGTACCCAGTTCATCAGCCCCGAGACGGTGAAGCTCTCCCATATCTACATCCCGTTTGCCGACAACGAGGAGACAAACCGCACCAACAAGGCGATGCTCGATGATGTGGCGCGCCGCATCAAGAGCGGTACCCTCAGCTTTGAGAAAGCGGTCGTCGACTATAGCCAGGATGCCCAATCCAAGGCCAAGGCCGGTGATATCGGCTGGCTCACGATGGACAACAGCGAGGCTCTTGCCGGTCTCGGCGATGCCTTCTTCGACGCAGCGTTTTCCACCGAGGTCGGCTTCACCACCGACGTGGTGACCAGCCTCACCGGCTACCATATCCTGAAGGTTCTCACCTACAACGAGACGAAGATCCTCGGCCTCGATGATGTGATCAGCCCGGAGACGACCATGACGATCCGCCAATACATCACCGAGGAGCTCTCACAGGCCAAGGGACAGGAGAATTACGTCAAGGCGATCAACGACCTGGTCGCAGACCTGAGAAAGAGCGCCACGGTCAACATCCTGTACAAGTAGCATGAAGAACAGACACAAAGGGCGCGAATTGGCCTTACAGACCCTCTACGCCATGGATTTCAACAACCAGTTGGAGACCCGGTTCGTCGAGCCCACCTTCAGTGCCACGACGATTGATGAGTACAATGAGCTTGAGAACGACGTCAAGATCTACGGCATGTACCTCGTCAGGGGGACGCTGGAGAACCTTGGGGAGATCGATGAGCTGATCAGCCGGTTTTCACTCAACCGACCGATCGAGAAGATCGACTACGTCGATCGCAACATTCTGCGCATCAGTGTCTTTTGCTTCAAGTACGAGGATATACACCCGCACATCGTCATCGATGAGGCGGTCAAGCTTAGCCAGGACTTCTCAACCGAAGTTAATTACAAATTCATCAACGGGATCCTCGATGCTATGCAAAAGCAGCTCTTCCCGCTTAAGGAGGAGCACCTATGATTCAACTCAAGACCGAGGAACAGATCAAGCGTATCGAGGAGGCGTGCCATCTGACCGCCATCCTGATGAGTGAGCTTGCCACCTTCATGGAGAGCGGGATGTCCACCTATGAGGTGGACCGCTACTGCTACGATTTCATCATCAAGCACAAGGGGATCCCCGCCTTCCTCAACTACGGCGGCTTTCCTGCAACAGCGTGTATCTCCATCAACGAAGAGGTCATCCACGGCATCCCGAGCAGGAAGCGGATCATCGAGTATGGGGACCTGGTCGACATCGACCTGGGCATCAACCTCGATGGCCACTTCAGCGACATGGCCCGTACCTTCATCATCGGGAAGACCTCCGCGGAGAACGAGCAACTCAATCGGGTTACCGAGGAGTGTCTGCGCCTGGGCATTGAGGCTGCAGGCAAGAAGGGTGCACGCATCCAGGATATTGGCAAGGCGGTCTACAAGCACGCTACGGCCCATGGCTACGGTGTTGTGCGCGACTACTGCGGCCACGGCGTAGGCCTTGCCGTCCACGAGGATCCCGAGATTCCCAACTACGCATCAACCTATTTGCCCAACCCCCGCATCCGCGAGGGGATGGTCCTTGCCATCGAGCCGATGATCAATATGGGGACAGCTAAGGTGCGCGTCCTCTCCAATGATTGGACGGTGGTGACAACCGATGGCTTGCCTTCCTCTCACTTTGAGGATACTGTAGCGATAACCAAAGATGGCCTGAAGGTCCTGACCGTATAGGAGAGAAGCCCGATGCAGAAGGAATTCATCAGCTGCGACACCATCCGTGATTCGACGCTGAAGCTTGCCCACAAGATGTACACTGAAGATCACTTCGTCCCCGACATCATCTACGCTTCGCTGCGAGGCGGGGCCTACATGGCCAACGTCTTCAGCGAATACTACAAGATGATCAGGATACGGGAGAAGGGCAGGCCGGTCTTCTATGCAGCCGTAGTGGCGCGCTCCTATGGGTACCTGCGCGACCAGGCCAATGTCGTGGTCGATGGGTGGACCTACTCACCCGAGCACCTGCGCACCGGCGACAAGATCCTCCTTGTCGACGATATCTTCGACACCGGCAAGACGGTCAACGAGCTGGGCCGCATCATCATGAAGAAGGGGATTCCGAGAGAGGACCTCAAAGTCGCCGTCTACGACTACAAGGTCCCCCTTTACAAGAATGAGGAGCCCCTTCCGGTCCAACCGGACTACTACTGCAGAAAGCACGTGCTCAAGAGCGAGGCTGATGAGCACTGGATCCACTACAACTGCCACGAATTCATCGGCCTCACAGCCGAGGAGATCGATGAACACTTCTCCGATCCCCAGGTCAGGAGAATCCTCCACGAGGTGAGAGGGGACTGACCCAAACTATCCAAATCACCAACGATCAAGCCCGCTCTCGTAGTGGGCTTGATTCGTATTCCATCATGATAGTGTAACAACTAGGCAATAATTCCCTCATGAAAGTGTATTGAGTGATATTAATTCACATGCTTATAACAAGATACCCCTCTCTCGTAAATGGCCTCATTCCTGCGTGCCCGCTCATATCACCGAGCATGGGAAGACCATACCCGCTGTTTTTCTCAAAAACCCCCATAACCTTGGAGCAGGCGAGGCAGATGCCTGCGATGAGGCCACGCTCTTTTGCCTTGAGGTAGAGGGTGTTCTTCTCCTCCTCAAAGACCGATACCAGCTTGACCGACTCCCCCTCAAAGATGATCTTGGCCTCAACGCCATTATCTACCAGATCGAGCGCATTGAGCAGGATGTGGTTGAAACACATCTTGTTGCCAGTCATGCCATAGAACAAGTACTTATCCATACAAACCTCCACATACTATTGATACATAGTATCAGGGAGGAGGGGAGAAGAGTCAACGAAGTATAGAACCATTCCAAGAAGCAGACAGCCTCGCTTCTGCGAGGCTGTAAACAATCCAACTGATGCAATCTGACTATATCGTGTAATCCTCAGGGCCCTTGGAGGTTCCTTCACCAGTGGCTGCATCGGTTATGGAGATATCGAACATTCCGTTCTTCTCTGTGGCGATGAGAAGATCTCCCGAAGGTTTCTCAAAGGCACTGACGATGTTGACGTTCTTCATCTGAGAGGCGTAGCCGTCTGAAATGGGCGTGGTGGTAATTGTACCGCCAGAATCCCTGGTGATGACAAACAAGCCCTCTGTCTCTGTATTCGTCTTGGTGATGAGGTGAGTGGTTGTACCATCCTTTACCGCATACATGAATGCATTGGGAGAATAACTTTTGCCGAGATCCTTCTTGTGGGTGAGTGTTTCATCACCTGTTGGGGTACTACTCTCATAGAGGTGTCCATCCTCGGTAATTACATAGAGATTACCGCCACTGATGGTAAAGGCTGCAAGAGAGCGGTTTTTATCTAGCGTCAATTCATAGGCATTTGTACCTTGAACATAGAAGTGTTGATATGTCTTCTTATCTGCTTTGACAAAGCTCAAGATCATTGGATGGGTGGCACTAATATCTTTCTGTTGCAGCCCGCTCATCTGCAGAACACTGTGGAGCTTCAGGCCAGCTGATGCATCGATCGTAACTTTATCGACCAACGTATTAGTATTAGGAGTATATTCAGCTAGCGAGAATTGTTTTGTATCGGTGGTGTCCTTGCCCTCAAGCAAGAAGAGCTTGTTGGCGTAGACTCCTTTGATCACATACTCATTGTACCCTGCATTGGTAGGATGAGATTGTGTAGTATCGGTGCCACTTGTCAGGTCATATTGTCCAACCTCGGTTCCAGCCGAGCTGTTGGCAACATAAACCAGCGTCGTTCCATCAACATATGCGTAGTGGACCGGCTTGAGTTTTCCGTTAGCTTTTACACTTGTTGTTACAGGGCCAGTGCTCTTGTAGATCCCATCATTGGTGATGAAATACAAATATGTACCATCTTTCCCAATAATCTGTTTATACCGAATCCCCACCGGCGCCTTGGAGTCAGCAATCTGTCTGAAGAGGCCTGCAGAGGCGTCTGCGTTGCAGGAGGTGAAGAGGAGAGTGAGGAGGGTTGTTGCGATGAGAATGGTTTGGAGTGTGCGTTTCATGGGTCTCTCTCCTATTGTCTGTAGGTAACGCTGACAGTAACCGGGATGATGCCGGCCAGGGCGTTATCCTTCTTGAGCGCTTCGTTGTAGTTGAACTCCGGAATCAACCAGAGGCCGGTGGTGAGCCCGAAGCCCCAGTGTTCTCCAGGGTACCAGGTGAAGCCGGTCTCGATGTTGGCGTAGAAGGTCATCAGCTGGGCGTCCTTGTATTTGATGTATGCAAACCCCAATCCTGTTGAGATCGGGATATCCCACGAGCCCTGAAGAGGCAGGTAGGTGTATTTGGCATAGAAGGGGACTGCAGTGAAGAGCTCCTTGTCGGCAGCGAAGTTGAAGTTATAGCCGATCTCTCCCCCGATGGCGGTGTAGGGTGTGTTGAAAACCTGGTAGCTTATACCGCCATAGCCCCCCATCTTCATGCCGGTCTTGCCTTCCCCGAGCCCGGCTACAGTCTCCTTCGTGCCAAAGAAGTGGGTGAAGGTAGGGAAGGTCGTGCCGACCTTGAAACTAAAGAACTGGCTGCCCTTGTCGTAGAAGGGGGCGGCTGCCCCAACCGTGGTTGCCAAGAGCAGGAGCGCTATGATGATCGGAAACGATTTTTTCATTCTGTACCTCTTCATAGGAAGAACACCTGTCCTGTGGTGCTGTTACACCATGATAGCCAAAAGACAGGGGTATGCATACCTCTTCAAGTATAGTAAGAGGCTCCCTTCTTTGCAAATGAGTTTGTTGCCTAAAGGCCGAGTTTTAGGGTAGGGTATGCAAGAGGGGAGAGAGCCATGCGTGTGTTGAAAGGGAAGGACGTTGCAGAGCAGACCTATGGAGAGCTCAGGGAGCGTTGTGCACATTTTGTTGGTCGGTATGGCTATGCCCCTTCGCTTGCCGTGGTATTGGTCGGGGACGACCCCGCGAGCTCCAGTTACGTCGCCTCCAAGGGGAAGGCGTGTGAAGATTTAGGGTTTTCCCATGTAGATTATCACCTTGGCGAAGATGTAGGGGAGGCTGAGCTCCTCTCCCTCATCTGTACCCTCAATGGAGATGATACCGTCCACGGGATCCTCGTACAGCTGCCCCTTCCCCCCCACATCGACGAGGAGGTGGTGATCAAGACCATTGCCGTCGAGAAGGACGTCGATGGCTTCCATCCCGAGAGTGTCGGCAACCTCCTCATCGGACGCTCCGGCTTTGTCAGCTGTACTCCGCTTGGAATCATGCACATGCTCGACTACTACCAGATTGAGACGGCAGGAAAGCACGTGGTCATCGTGGGGCGCAGCAACATCGTGGGAAAGCCCATGGCAAGCCTCCTCATCCAGAAGGGCCGTGATGCCACGGTCACCATCTGCCACTCGCGGACCGAGGATCTGCCGTCCATCACCCGGCAGGCCGACATCCTCATAGCCGCCATCGGGCGTCCACTCTTCATCACTGCCTCGATGGTGAAGGAGGGGTGCACGGTCATCGATGTCGGGATCAACCGTGTTGAGGACCCCAGTCGCACCCGTGGCTACCGCCTCGTCGGTGATGTTGACTTTGAGAGCGTCGCCCCGAAGAGTAGTGCCATCACGCCAGTGCCCGGTGGGGTGGGGGTGATGACCATAGCGATGCTGATGCACAATACCATGGTGGCAGCCGAACAGCTTGCCGCAAAGAGAGAACAATGAAGAGATACTGGCTGGAGACCTACGGGTGCCAGATGAACGTTGCCGAGAGCAACGCCCTTGAGTTGCAACTCAAGGGAGCGGGCTTTGTTCCCGCCGAGCGTGCCGAGGAGGCCGATTGCGCCATCCTCAACACCTGTACGGTGCGCAAGAGCGCCGACAATCGTATCTGGGGGAGGCTGGGGGAGTTCTCACGGATCAAGAAGAGCCACCCCCTCACCCTCATCGTCACCGGATGCATGGCAGAGCGGCTGCAGGAGGAGCTCAAGGACGAGGCACCGCAGGTGGACCACGTCATCGGGACCAATGACAAGCAGCGCATCGTCGACATCCTCACCAGTGCCGATGGCACATTCGACGAGCAGAGCCAGGCGTATGAGTTCACCGCCTCCTACTACCAGGAGGGTGAGTTCAGCTCCTACATCCCCATCATGAATGGCTGCAACAACTTCTGCACCTACTGCATCGTCCCCTATGTGCGGGGGCGTGAGGTCTCGCGCCCCGTTGATGATATCCTCAAAGAGCTCGCCTTCCTCGACTCCAAGGGGGTGAAGGAGGTGATGCTGCTCGGCCAGAACGTCAACAGCTACCACTACACCGAGGCGGACGGGACGGTGGTGACCTTCCCCGACCTGCTCTCTCGTATCTGCAGGGAGGAGAACAAGATCAAGTGGATCCGCTTCGACAGCCCGCACCCCAAGGACTTCTCACGCGAGTTGATCACCGTCATCCGGGATGAGGAGAAGGTTGCCAAGCACCTCCACATCCCGCTGCAGAGCGGGTCGAGCCGGATCCTCTCCCTCATGAACCGACGCTATGACCGAGACCGCTTCATCTCCCTGATCGACACCATCCGAGCCGAGATCCCGGATGTGACCTTTGCCACCGATGTCATGGTCGGCTTCCCGACCGAGACGGAGGAGGAGTACCGGGAGACGCTCACGCTCCTCGACCACATGGGATGCATCGAGGCGTTCATGTACTACTTCAACCCGCGGGAGGGGACGGCGGCCTGGACCATGGAGGGCCAGATCAACGAGAGCGAGCGCGGACGGCGGCTGAGCGAGCTCATCGACTTCCAGCACGCCATCTTCGCCCGTGAGAAGACCAAACGCCTGGGCATGGTCATAGAGGTAGTGGTAACCCAGCCCTCCAAGCACGACAAGCGGATGATGCTCGCCCGCAGCGAACACAACGAGATGGTCGTCTTTAGAAGCGAGGCTGCCCCCGGGACCACAGTGAAGGTTGTATTGGAGACCCTTAGCGGTAACACCTACACGGCATCTGTGGTACAATGAGGCCAGGAGGCCTCATATGGCAGAGTCACTTGCACACTTTGAAGAGAATCTTCAGATTCTAAAAACCCTTATTGTTGACTCCACGATGACCGTTGCCTTCACGGGTGCCGGGGTATCGACACTCAGCGGCATCCCCGACTTCAGAAGTGCAGGGGGTGTCTACTCATCCCAATGGGAGGGGTATGATGTCGAGGAGGTGCTCTCCATCTCATTCTTCCGCCGCCATCCCGATATCTTCTACCGTTGGGGCAACGAATTCATGTACCAGCTGGAACGGAGCACCCCATCGATCATCCACACCGTCCTCGCCCTGCTGGAGGAGAAGGGGTACCTTGATGGGCTCTTCACACAGAACATCGACATGCTCCACAAGAAGGCGGGCAACAAGAAGTATTGGGAGATCCACGGCAGTGCCGAGCACCACAGCTGCACCGGCTGCAATGCCCACTACTCCTACGAGGTGATCGCCCCGATTGTGCGCAAGGGGGAGGTCCCCCACTGTACCCGGTGCCAGTCGGTGATCAGGCCGGATATTGTCTTCTACGGTGAGAACCTGAACTCGGCGGTTCTCAACCGGGCAGTCGAGATGTTCAAGCAGGCCAAGCTCTGCATCGTCCTCGGCTCCTCCCTCGTCGTACAGCCTGCAGCCACCCTCCCATCATACGCGCTGGCCCATGGGGCGGACCTGGTGATCGTGAATGCCCAGACCACCAGCTATGACCGGGCTGCCACCCTGCGTTTCACCGACCTTGCCCAGCTCGGCGAGGCCCTCCTGCCCTGGGTACAGGGGCTGAAGAAGAAACGCTCGCTTGTCTCCCACTCTTGATATACGCCAAGGGATTGGGTATATTGAGAATACCTCGATGGAGTGATCCAAAGGGGGTGTTTCGGTTTCGACTGGCGGAAGATCAGGCCAGTGACTGCAAGCGGAGCGCCAACTCCTTAAACTAGCAAACCTTTTAACTGCCAAAAAAGAAGACGAAGTCTCCTTCGAAGCAGAATACGCCCTCGCTGCGTAATAGCACGATAGCGTACAGGCCCGAATCCTGCTGTTCCTAAGGACCGGCCGCCTGTAAAAATAGGGACTTACCCGACCCAGTGCCTACGGGGGAAGGGGAAACCAAAGTGGGCTACAGAGAACGGACGTCTTGTTGGTGAACCCGCCGTCCTCTGGAACCTTTGATCACCGACTAAGCTTGTAGACGTTGCTGGATGGCACGTTAGGACGGGGGTTCGAATCCCCCCACCTCCAAAACACAAGAGCCGGACTGTCTGATTGCAGTCCGGTTCTTCATAAAGGTACCACTGTATGAACGATCATAGACGTGAAACGCTGGTCGCTCTTGGTCCTGAAGCCCTTGCAGACCATCTTCTCTTGCTTGGTGAATCTGTGGATGAAGCTGCCGCCCTTATCCATCGTCTCACCTCTTCCCCCGACGAGCTTTTGGAATCATTCACGGTAAAGCTGGAATTGCTCAAAGAAGAGGAGTACTGGGTCGACTGGGATGATGCCGATCTCTTTGCCCATCGACTGACCCTTATGGTCGATGAGCTGGTAGCAAGTGCAGTCACTCCTGAGATTGGACTTGGGTTGGTAACCGAATTCTTCTTGTGCGATGAAGCCATCATGAAGCGCTGTGATGATTCCAGCGGTGTGGTGGGAAATGTCTTTACCGATTCATTGACCCATCTCTTCCATACGTACGCCAAAGAGGTCAAAGACCGACAGGTGGTCATTGACGCTCTTGTCACGCTCACCCTTGACGACAAGTATGGCGTACGGGATAGGTTGATCACACATGCCAGGGAGAGCCTTCGTGAGGATGAGGTGCGCACCCTTATATCACACTTTCAACACATGATTGAAACGTCACTTCCTGCATGCAACTTCAGAGTAGTCATGAATATGATGGCGAGCCTTGCAGAGCAGATCAATGATGTCGACCTCTATGAGCACATCATCCTCAGTTCCTTCGGACTGCTCACAGAGCTATCATTATTCACGTTGGCAACGATGCATATCGAGAGAGGGGAGTTTGATGAGGCGTTGGCACGCCTTGAACAGATTGCACCCGGGTACAATTACAAGCGGAACCAACTCTTGCGTGAAATCTACCAGGCACTTGGCAACCAGGAGCAGCTCATTGCACTGCACAAAGAGACGTTTGATCATTCAAAGAGCAACAAGGATTTCGAACAACTCATCGCCGTTGTCGGAGAGAGCTACCGCGAAGAACTCATGAAAACTGAGATCGGCAAGATCATGGCAAATCCCACGTTCACCATGGCTGAACTTCGCCTGCTATCTGATATGGGCAACTTCGAAGAGACCGAACGCTACCTCTTCAAGCACGCAGAAGAAGTGGATGGAGACTCCTACTACTCCCTGCTTCCCATCGCAGAGAGCCTGCTTGCACGGGGTTACTACTGCAGTGCTACCCTGATCTTCCGGAAATTGCTCGAGTCAATTCTCAGGCGTGGTTATTCAAAGGCGTATGGGCATGGGGTTGATTACCTCGACACCTTGGATGAGCTGGCCCTGCACATCGACGAGTGGGCTCCCCTTGAGGAGCACAGTACCTATAAAGAAAACCTCTACACAGAGCACAAACGCAAGTATAGTTTTTGGAACCAATACAAGGGATCAAGCCGCTGATAGATCGGGACGACTGATGTGTTACACTACCATCATCTTCCCATGGTCAAGGGCATAGAGGAGGCCCTTGAAGAGGGGGAAGCTCTGTATGGCGTGCTCCACCTCCATCTTGTAGCGGTTGATATCATATTCGACGCGCCGGTACTTGGCAGTCATCACGCCCTTGTCGATGGTAAGGAGGGCCCAGCTGGGGCGGGTATCCCCATCGAATGAGTATCCGACAGCCCCCGGGTTGATGAACCGAATCCCCTCGCGGTTGAAGTCCGCAGGCACATGGGTGTGGGCGCTGAGGATGACGTCGACCTTCTCGCCGGCCAGTTCCTTTGACAGGAGCGGGGCAAAGGGCTTCTTCTCGTAGAGCCCCTCCGTATTGGAGTAGGGTGAGCCGTGGCATGCGAGGAGGGAGACCCCCTCCAATTCAAGGTATTCGACATCCTTGAACCCGGCCATCGCCTCCTTGGCTTCTTTTTTCATCCGAATCGAGGTGTACTTGTAGAATTTCAGCAGTTGCTCATCATCCGCGCTCTTGGCCTTGAACCCTGCTATGTGCTCCATATGCTTATCACTATTGCCCTTGATGCAGACCAGCGGGCTCTTCTCCATCAGGAGGGCGTAGCAGAGTTGTGGGTCGAGGCCATTGAAGACCAGGTCTCCGAGGAAGATGAACTGATCGACATCACAGGTTTTTATATCAGCGAGCACTGCTTCCAATGCCCGAAGATTCCCATGAATATCTCCAAGTACAGCAACTCTCATTTGATACCCCCTGTCATATGTATGTTTGTACTGTACCATACCCAATCGCCCAATTAAACCGGTCTATACGCAGGAATCAAGGAAAAACAAGGTGAGATTGCCAATTTTCAGCCAAGCGGGTATGCTCAGGTCAACAGGAGCGGGCAGGGGATGAACCATACCAAAAAACTGGGTGATTTCCTCAAGCAGGAGGCGGTCCTCATCATCTCGGCACTCCTTGCCCTCCTATCGACCATCGCCGTTCCTCCCGATCGCCTCTACCGCTCCTATATCGATTGGCACACCCTCGCCCTCCTCTTTTCTTTGATGCTGGTCGTCTCCGGCCTCTCTGAGCACCAGGGACTCAAGGCAATCGCCTACCGGCTCATCGCCCTCACCCCACACAAGCGGGGTAGGGCCTTTGCCCTGGTGGCTCTCTCCTTCTTTTCCTCGATGCTGATCACCAACGACGTGGCCCTCATCACCTTCGTCCCGCTGACGATCATCACCTTCACCGCAGGCGAGGATCGCTCATACCTGCTCTATACCATCATCCTCGAGACCGTCGCCGCCAATGTCGGCAGCGCCCTGACTCCGGTGGGCAATCCCCAGAACCTCTTTCTCTACAACCACTACAGCCTCGATTTCCTGACCATGGCCACCTCGATGGCCCCATACGTCGGTGGCGGGTCGCTGCTTCTGCTCGTGCTGCTCGCCTTCATCCCCAAAAAGCGGGAGGAGGGTGAGACGGCCCACCCACCCCAGGTGGATGTGGATAGCCGAGAGATCATGCGCTACAGCGCCCTCTTTGTCCTGGCCATCCTTGCCGTCTTCCGTGTTGTGCCGGTTTTCATCGCCTTGGCGGCCATCATCCTCCTGAGCGAGAAACGACTGCTCAAGAGCGTCGATTACTCGCTGCTTGCAACCTTTGTCGCCCTCTTTGTCCTGGTGGGCAACCTTGGACGGCTCGAGATGATCGAGGCGATCATCAGTGCCTACCTCGAGGGACGTGAGTTCCTCCTCGCCCTCATCCTCAGCCAGATCGTCTCCAATGTGCCGGCTACACTATTGTTGGCGCAGTTCTCTGATAATGCCATAGAGCTGCTGAGGGGGGTGAACGCCGGTGGCTGCGGAACCCTCATCGCCTCAATGGCCTCGGTCATCTCCTTCCGCTTCTACGTCAAGAGCGAGCCGGGGAGAGCGTTCACCTACCTCCTCCTCTTCACGCTGGTCAACATCCTCTTCACCATCCTCTTCATCACCATCCACACGATCAGCTGAATCTTTGAGCAGGGCGAGGATCGAACGCTCCTGGGCAATGGCGACACGCTTCAGCCCACGGTCGCTGAGATGGGTGTAGAGGTCGGAGAGTGCGCTGCTGCTGTGCCCGATGGTGAGGCGCAGCAGATGCTCATCGATGGAGCCACGCAGCAGGGTATTGGCCATATGGCGCAGGGAGTGGAAGGTGATGTTACGCTCAAGGAGCGCCTCCTCATCAAGGACCTGTGACCGCACCAGCTCCTCCTTGAAGCGGCTGCTGAAGTAGTGGCTCGATACAAACCCACCGCCACGCTTTGACCAGAAGACCAGAGGATTATCACTGTCATGGGGGTTTTCATGCGCCAACGCCTCAAGCTCACTGCAAAGCCAGGGAGGGCAGGGGACCACACGCGTACGCTTCCCCTTGGGGGGTTTGAGACCGGCGTGGTCGGCGTATGCATGGCTCACCACGATGAGATCACCCTGGATTGCATCGGTGGTGAGGGCACGCAGCTCTCCGCTGCGCATGCCGGTGATGAGGGCGAGCAGTACTGCCAGGTAGATCCTCCGCTCGCTGTACTCTGCTGCATAGCGAAGGAAGCGGGCCATCTCATCTTCTGATAGGATGCCCCGGCTCTTGTGGACCACCTCAAGGTGCTTCAAGTCCAGCATGATGGAGGTGG